>NZ_JBHJTL010000059.1:0-50948 GCF_042264065.1 Streptomyces sp. NPDC056222
CCTTGAGGGCGGGCGGCCCATCGCCGAGCGGCACCGTGCCCGCCGTGGACGTCCCGGCGGACGCACCGCATCGGTTCCCGGCGCGATCAGCTCAGTACGTTGAGCGCCCCCGGCTGCACCCGTACCGTCACCGGCAGGGTCGCGTCGACCTCGCCGTCGGCGCCGTACGGGAGCGGGCGGTCCGCCTCGATGCGGATCTCCTTGCCGCGCAGGATCTCCACCTGGGGGCGGTTCACGTGCGCTCCGGTCTTCAGCTCGTTCATCGTCGCGAAGAAGTGGCGCTTGGGGGCGTCTCCGATCACCACGACGTCGAGCATCCCGTCGTCGAGCCGCGCGCCGGGGGCGACGTTCCGGCCGAAGCCGTAGAAGCCGGAGTTCGCCGCGACGACGGTGTAGCCGTCGCGCTCGTGCAGCACCCCGTCGACCGTGATCCGGTACGCGGCCGACCGCCAGGCGAGGACGGCCCGCAGCCCGCCCGCGTAGTACGACGCCGCGCCCCGCAGCAGACGCGAGGCGTTGGCGTGGCGGTTGGCGACCGCGTCGACGCCCGCGTACACGCTTCCGAGGACGGAGACGCGCGCGTGGAACGCGGACTCGACCTCGATCGTGTCGACCGCGCGCGGCTCGCCGTCTAGCAGCACCCGCGCGAGCCCCGGGGCTTCGGTGGGCAGCTCCAGCGCGCGGGCGAAGTCGTTGCCGCGGCCTGCGGGAACCAGGCCGAACACCGTGTCCGTGCCGCTGAGCGCGCCACCGACGCAGCCGGCCATCCCGTCACCTCCGACCGCGAGCACGACGTGACCCTGTGCTCCCGCCCGGCGGGCGAGTTCCTGCGCGTGTTCCAGATTGCGGCTGTACACGGTGTCGAGGCGCGCGCCCGCTTCCCGCAGCAGCCGGGCCAGCGGGAGCAGGGCCGCCGTGCCGCTGGATCCCCCTGCGGTGGGGTTGACGACGGCGGTGAACTGTCGCATGGATCAGGCCTCCGGACGGGAGAAGGAGAGTCGGCGGACGGGTGGGGTCGGCTGGTGCGTTCAGCGGACGGGGATGAGGACGCCGGGGCTGAGGACGCCGGACGGGTCGACCTCGGCCTTGACCGCCTGCAGCATGCGGACTCCCAGGGGTCCGATCTCGCGGGCGTACCAGTCACGGTGGTCGGTACCGACACCGTGGTGATGGCTGATGGTGCCGCCGGCCGCCAGGATCGCGTCGTTGGCGGCCCGCTTCACGGGGTCCCAGTGGGCGACCGCGTCCTCGCCCTGCGCCGAGACGACGGTGAAGTACAGCGAGGCACCGTTCTCGTACGTGTGGGAGATGTGGCACATGACGAGCGGCGGGGTGCCTGCCTCGGTGAGCGCGCTGGTCAGCGCGTTGCGCACCCCCGCGTACAGCTCGGGCAGCGTGGACCAGAATCCGGCGGTCTCGAGCGTCTCCGCGAAGGCGCCGGCGTCGAGCAGAGCGTCACGCAGGTAGGGGGCGTTGTAGCGCCCGTGCTCCCACCGGTCACCCGGCTCCTCGCCGACGTACTCTCCGCCGGCGTCGAGCAGGATCTCGCGCGCGGCGGCGCGACGGGTCTCGGTCTCGGCTTCGGTGCCCTCGTAGCCGGTGATCGCCATGCAGCCGGAGCTCGGCGGGGTGTCGGCGGCGCCGATGGCGTCCGGCTGCGCGAGTCCGATGAAGGTCTCGGTCTCGTCCGACAGGCGCAGCACGGTGGGGCGCGGGCCGTCCTGGGCGAGTCGGCGCAGGGCGGCGGCCCCGGCCTCGAAGGAGGCGAAGCGCCAGCCCTCGTAGACGCGCTTCTGCGGCAGGGGGCGGATGCGGACGGTCACCGCCGTGATGACTCCGAGGGCGCCCTCGGAGCCGAGGATCAGCTGGCGCAGGTCGGGACCGGCCGCCGAGCGGGGGGCACGTCCGGTCTCGAGGGTGCCCTCCGGGGTGGCGACGGTGAGGGCGAGGACCATCTCGTCGAAGCGGCCGTATCCGGCGGAGGCCTGGCCGCTGGAGCGGGCCGCGGCGAAGCCGCCGACAGTTGCCCACTCGAACGACTGCGGGAAGTGGCCGAGGGTCCAGCCCTTCTCGTTCAGCAGTGCCTCGACCTGGGGGCCGCGCAGGCCGGGCTGCAGCGTCGCGGTGCGGGACACCTCGTCGACGGCGAGCAGCTGGTCCAGGCGGCGCAGGTCGAGGGCGACGAACGGCCGCTTCGTCTCGGGCGCGAGGCCGCCGACGACGGACGTACCGCCGCCGAACGGGACTGCGGACAGGCCGTGGGCGGCACAGGCGCGCAGCACGGCCAGCACCTCGTCATGGTCGGCCGGCAGTACGACGGCGGCCGGGATGTCGTCGACCTCGCCGGCCCGGATACGCAACAGGTCGGGGGTCGATTTGCCGCGGGTGTGCCGGATACGGCTCTCGGCGTCGTCGCGCAGCGCGTCCTGAGCCGCGAGCGCCGACGTGAGCGCGGCGCGCGCCTCGCCGGTCAGCGCCGGGGCGGGGAGCTCGATGTCGTCGAGGGTCGACGGGCCGCTTGCGCGGGGGGTGACGCCGAGCAGGTCACGCAGCAGGCCGGTCACCGCGTCGGGAAGGGGGGCCGCCTTGGCCGGGTCGCCCCAGCCGCTCCACAACATGTCCACTTCGAGAAGTTCCTCTCGGTCTGATTCACGGACGGTGCTGCCGCTCGGCCCGTACTGGCATTACACTGTGACAGATGACGCCCATTCGTCACAACCATTCGGACCGCAGCAACTCGGACCGCGGCCACTCCGACCGCAGCCGTACCGAGGCAGATCCCGTGCTGGACGCGGTGCGCGACTGCGTGCTCGCCGTCGGCGTACGGCGCACCACCCTCACGGACGTCGCCCGGCGCGCGGGCGTGTCCCGGATGACGCTGTACCGGCGATGGCCCGACGTCCGCAGCCTCGTCGGAGACCTGATGACCCGTGAGTGGATCGCCGTCGCCGCCGACGCCATGCCGGCCGGCGACGACAGCCGACCCGTCCGGTCGCGGATCGTGGACGGGCTCGTCGCGGGGGCAGCCGCGTTCCGAGACCACCCGCTCTTCCACAAGATCCTCGACGTGGACCCCGAACTGCTGCTGCCCTACATCCTCGACCGCCGGGGCGCCAGCCAGGAGGCCTTCCTCCGCCTCCTCGTCACCGCGCTCGGCGAAGGGCACGAGGACGGATCCGTACGGCGCGCCCCCGCGGACCTGCAGGCCCGGTCACTGCTGCTCGTCGTGCAGTCCTTCACGCTCTCGCTGCGAACCATGACCGACGAGACCGATCCCGAACTGAGCGCAGACGCCTTCCTCGACGAACTGCGCACCCTGCTGGAGAGGACCCTCACCCCATGAGCCCCGTGAACCCCCAGAGCAGCCCCACCCCGCCCGGCTCCTCGCTCAACGCCGAGCGCCGGAGCCGCGAACTCGCCGAACTCGCCGAAGGAACCGAGGTCGACGTCCTGGTCGTCGGCCTCGGCGCCACCGGAGCCGGAGCCGCGCTCGACGCGGCCACGCGAGGGCTCACCGTCGCCGCGATCGACGCCCACGACCTCGCGTTCGGCACATCCCGCTGGAGCTCCAAGCTGATCCACGGCGGACTGCGCTACCTCGCCACCGGACAGCTTGACGTCGCCCACGAGAGCGCCGTCGAACGCGGCATCCTGATGGAACGGACCGCTCCCCACCTGGTCCGCGCCCAGCCCTTCGTCCTGCCCCTCACCCCGCTCGTCAGCCGCGGCCAGGCCGCCCTCGCCCGCGCCGGCTTCATCGCAGGCGACCTGCTGCGCGCCTCCGCCCGTACGTCACGCGTCACCCTCCCCGCACCACGCACCCTGTCCGCCGTCGAGACACGCCACCTCGCCCCGGCCCTGCGCACCACGGGACTGCGCGGCGGGCTGCTCTCCTGGGACGGCCAACTCACCGACGACGCCCGGCTGGTCACCGCGATCGCCCGTACCGCGGCCGCGCACGGCGCCCGCATCCTCACCCGTACCCGCGCCCTCGAGCTCACCGGCGACGGCGCACTGGTCCGCGACGAGACGACCGGACAGGAGCTGCGCATCCGCGCCCGGGCCGTCGTCAACGCGGCCGGGGTGTGGGCGGGCGGCCTCGTCGACGACGTACGGCTGCGGCCCTCCCGCGGCACTCACCTCGTCCTGCGCGACGTCGACCTCGGCCGCCTCTCCGCCGGCCTGCACATCCCGATCCCGGGCGAGACCAACCGCTTCGTCCTCGTCCTTCCACAGGGCGACGGCCGGGTGTACGTCGGGCTCACCGACGAGCCTGTCGAGGGCGACGTCCCCGACGTGCCGGAAGTTCCCGAGACCGACATCGGCTTCCTCCTCGACGTCCTCGGCTCGGCCCTCGACGTCACCCTCCACCGCGCGGACGTGGTCGGGGCCTTCGCAGGCCTGCGGCCCCTCCTCGACACCAGTGGGCCGGGAGGCCGCACCGCCGACATCTCGCGCAAGCATGCCGTCCTCACCTCCTACGACGGCATCGTCACCGTCGTCGGCGGCAAACTCACCACCTACCGGCGCATGGCGCAGGACGCCGTCGACGCCGCCGTGGCCGCCCGGACCCTCATCGCCGGCCCGTGCCGCACCGCCTCCGTGCCCCTCGTCGGAGCCGCCCGGCCACAGGCCCTCGCCAACCTCGACGTCCCGGCTCGCCTCGTACGCCGCTACGGCACCGAAGCACCGGCCGTGCACGACCTCGGCGTCAAGAACCCGGACCTCGCCGAGCCCGTCGTCCCCGGCCACCCGGTCACCTGCGCCGAACTGCTCTGGGCCGTCCGCCATGAAGGCGCACTGGACACGTCCGACCTCCTCGACCGCCGCACCCGCATCGGCCTCGTCGCGAAGGACCGCGACACGGCGGAGCGGGCGGCCCTAGGGGTGCTCACGCAGACGGCCTGACCCGGCGGAGCCGGTCTCGGGGCACGGCCCGGCTGTCCGGCTCCGACTTCGGGCACCGGCTGCCTGGCCCGTGATCGGACTCGTGGGAGGCCCCGCGGCCAGGCAGCGCCGTCCGACCCGAAGGTGTTGCCGGCCGCAGCCTCCGGACTGTCCCGTACCAGGGGGACACACCCCGACCGGGCATCGTCGCGCCCCCATGGGGTAGGCGGGCGGTACGCACAGCCCGAAGGAGGAACCATGTCCGGATTCATCACGCGCATCAAGCAGTTCACCCGTACCCCGCAGGGACAGCGGGTCATCACCTCGACCCGGCGCGCCGCCACCGACCCCCGCAAGCGCGCCCAGGCGCGCTCGCTGCTCGATCGGTTGCGTGGGCGCCGGTGACGAGGCGGCCGGCACGGTCAGGCGTGTGCTGACAGGGAAGCCTCGCGTGGCGGAACGCGCTCCCACTCCCCCAACCCCACTCCGTCACCCACGTAGACTCCTTTCCCACGCCCGCGCGAACAGCGTGGGCAAGGGGGCCGACGGCACAGCCGCCATGTGTGACGTCGATCGGTGTTCCCTCGCCAGCGGCAGCAGTCCGAGCTTGGCCACCTCGATCGGGAGGCGGGGCGGCTTCCGTTCCTGCCAGGCGCCCGGCAGGAAGAGGGAACGGCCCGCTCGCGGCCTTGAGGCGCGCAGCACTCGGCCCGACGCTCCCAGTTCGGCCTCGGCCTCCTTGAAGCGGGCGGGCTTCCACCCGGTCCACGCCTTGACGTTGCGGTCCGTCGGGTCCGGCAGGGCGAGCAGCATCAGATGGAGCGCGGCGGCGTCCTCGCTCAGTCCGAAGGCCTTGGCGCACTCCTCGACGAGATGCGGTACGGAGCGCGTGGGGTCCTGCTCCCAGCCCGGGGGCCGCTCGCCGTCGGAGGCAAGGTGATTGCCGAGCGCGGCGAAGTCGTCGCTCAGCAGCAGCCTCAGGTCGGCGAGGGCGGGCAGCCCGGAGGGGCTGGGCAGCCACTGGGAAGGCAGTACGGAGTCGAGGTAGGCGTCCAGGGTGTCGAGCAGCGGATCGTCCGGCCCCTTCAGCGCGGCGGGGTCCACACGCAGATGACGCATGTCGAAGCTCGTGTCGGCCACCTCCGTGACCGCCGGATGAGCGGTGAGCGCCTCGGTGGAAGGAGGCTCCCCCATCAGGTAGTTGCTGTGCAATGAGAAGAGAGTGAGCGGGCCGGGATGCGCGGCCAGGTCGTCGCGAATCCTGGAGATCGCCGCGGCGACCACGGACCGCAGCGGATCGCCGGCCGGGGTGCGGTAGGCGGTCCAGGCGGCGATCCTCGGCAGGGCCGACGGCTGCGGTTCACCTGCCAGGCCGGCCCGGTGGTGGTCGAGACAGTTCGCCCCGGTGGCGAGGGACCCCAGGAGAGAGGGAAGCCGCAGGTGGGGCCACCAGCGCTCGCCTCTGCGCTCCGACCGGGCGAGGGCCGCCTCGCCCTTGGGAGGGTGCATCTCCTTGGTTGCGAGAGGCAGCAGTGCGGTGGGAACGGGCAGGGGGCTGCCCAGCTCCTGCAGCCACCACTCGGCGGCGCGGTCCACGTCGGGGCCCGTGCTCCACAGCTGTTCGGGATCGTCGGGGAGGAGCTTGTCGTAGAACGTCGCGAAGAACCGGGAGCCGAGCACGGACGTCAGGGCGGCGGCAGCCTCGTCCGCCTCGCTGCGTCGGATCTTCCATGCCTCCAGGTCGGCGGAGGGGTGATGGGAGAGGTAGTCGTCCTCCTCTTCCAACTGGTGCGGCGCGCAGGAGACGTGTGCCATCAGCAGCACCGCGGCTTCCACCGGCGAGAGGCCCAGACGCTCGGCGAGAGCTGCGGCGAGCTCCGGACGGGCCGGTGCCGGGCCGCGCTCGCGGTACAGCGCGACGAAGCGTGCGAACCAGTCGGCAGGGCGCACCGGCTCGAGAACGTGGGCACGCGTGAGCTTCACTCCTGCGGCCGCCAGGGGGCCGTCCTCGGCGAAGGAGCCGTCGGGGGCGTACTCCCACAGCATCCGGTGGGGGTTGGTCCCTCGGCTGACCAACACGACGGCGACGGACGTGGCCGTCCGGAAGACCTGCCCCTGGGTTGGGGCGTAGGCGCCGGTGCGGTCCTCGGGCGCCTCGCAGTAGACGATCCGCCAGCGACCCGGTTCACCGGCGGCGACGGGATGGGTCGTGTACGTCATCAGCGACTGGCCCGCCCGGCCGCCCGGCCTGGAGGAGACGGCGCACAGGGCGAGTGGCGCGGCGTGGGCGTGCGGCCGGTGGAACAGGTCGTGGCGGAGTGAAATGTCGAACCTGGTGCTGGGCTGCGCGAGGTCACCGTCCCAGACGGCGGTGTCCCGCTCCGCGAACCGCATCATCTGACGGGCCATCTGGATGTAGGGCGCTTCCCTCCCCGCCTCGGGGGTCGGCTTCGCGTCGTCCATGTCCGGGGTGAGGCGGCGGACGAGCCGCTCGAGGCCGGCGCGGCAGTTGACGGCCATCACCACGGAGCGTGCGGCCAGGCTGTTGATCGGTTCGCCCAGTTGCGGCAGCGCTTCCAGGATCGGTCCGCGATTGGGGCCCCGGACGCCCTCCCGCTCGACGCCGTAGGGCTGGAGTTTGCCCAGCGCCTCCTCCACCTGCGCCCGCGTGACAGTCTCGGGCAGCTCGGCCATCAGCAGCGTCATGACATCCACTGCCGCGAACTCCGCGGCAGCGTCCGCGTTCTTGAGGAGCAGGTCCACCGCCACGCCCACGTGGACGAAGCGGCCGAGCAGCAGGACCAGCTCCTCGAAGTCGACCCCCGCGCGCAGCTTCGCCCGCTCGCGGTCGCACCAGGCACGGATCTCCTCGTGTCCGATCGGGTTGTCGAACAGCTCGGGGATGTGCTGCCAGCCCTTTGTTTCGTGAGGCTGGTACCAGCTGTTGCCCCCCAGGTCCTTGGTGGTCATCTCCAGATCGGCGCGCACCCGTGCCCGCAACTCGCGGGCGAATCGCTCGTCCGCCCGCAGATGCTCCAGCTTCGGCCGACGACCGAGCAGGAGGGTGTACAGCTGCGACGGGCCGAGGAGTTCCGGTGGGTCTGCGACGGGCGCGCCGTGCTCCAGCAGGAGGTCGATCAGGTCGAGAGGCGTCTTTGCGTCGCTTCGGTCACCGAACTGCCGATAGCGGAACGTCACGGGAACACCATCGGCCGCCAGCCGCGGCGCGATCATCTCGGCGATCTCGTACATGACGGGCGAGGGGCCGTGGTGGTGGCTGTTCGCCCGGACACACTCGGAGAACCAGACCGCGGCCGCACCCGCGGGCAGACCCTCTGCCTCACCGGTGAGCCGTGCCAGCGCGCCGGTGCGCTCCAGCAGCGCCCGCCACAGGGTGGGGTCGTCTCCGAAGTGACGCGGACGCAGCTTCAGCACCCGGTCGACCGCTGTGGGTGCATGGTCACCCAGAAGGTCCAAGGCCGTGCCCTTGAGGCAGTCGGTCCAGAACTTGTCGTCGCGCAGCGACACACCGTCTGCTTCGAGTATCTCGCCGAGCAGTGTGGCCAGTTCCCGCTCGGCGTTGAGGCCGGCGGCCTTGGCGATCTTGCGTACGTCGGCGGCCAGTTGCGGGTACACCTCGGACGACGCCTGGACGCGGCGGATCGCCACCAGGCGGAAGCGGACGAGGTCCGCCTCGGTCGCCACTCCCTTGACGGCCAGCTCGCGGGCCCAGGCACGCAGGACCGTGGCGGAGAGGGCCTGGCCGTCGGCGTACGCGAGGTAGCGGCCCAGCAGCCACTCCTTGTCGACCTTGCGCGCCTGCACGCGTTCGGCGGTGCGGGCCCGCCCGAACCAGGCGGCGGCTGCCGGCTGCTCGCGCAGCCGCAGCGCCAGGTCGGCCATCTCGTCGAGAAGGGTGATGAACAGCGCGGGAGCCGACTCCTCGAGTCCTTGGAGTTCGCTGTCGACATCGGGCTTGTAGACGAGACTCCACCGGTGCGTGCGTCCCTGGAGGCTGAGGAGCTTCTGGGTCACCAGCTCCTCGAGGCCGGGGTGGGCGGCGATGATCCGCTCGGGGAAGGGGAGCCCGCCGTCGGAGAGGTCCGGTATGCCGGTGGAGAAGCATCCGTCCGGCTCCCAGTGCTCCTCGCGCATCAAACGGTCGCGGTACGGAATGAGTTGTTCGGGAAGCAGTTGCGTCAGTGTGAGCCCGTCGAACCCGACATACGTACGGGCCCACAGGCCGCCGTCGCCCAGCTCGTCGCCGAGGTCGACATCCTCCGTCTCCAGCGCCTCCTGCCACAGCGGATCGGCGTCGGCCAGTGCACGTGGCACGGCGGCCCCGGCCAGGGCCCACTCACGAGCCTGCCGGCGGCACTCCTCACGCTGCTCCCTCAGATGCCTCCGTGCCTCGAACTGCGCATCCAGCCCTGGTGCGCCGGCGATGGGGCCGGGGAAGCTCTTCAGTCTCCGCCCCTGCGGATTGCGGTAGACGATCTCCAGATCGTCCGTCAGTTCTGCGGTGTAGCCGTTCTTTTCGACACGCGTACCCATGCGTCGGTCTCCCCGTGGTGCTGATCGATGGCAACTACGTTACGGGGCGTCACTGACATCGCCGCTCGCACCTCACGCGCTGGACCTCCGTCCCTTCCGCTCCCCCGCCCCTTCAGGCCGAGGACGGCGGCGAGGAGCAGCGCGACCAAGGCGGTGCCGGTGGTGCCCCGCCAGCCGAAGGTGTCGAGCACGGGAGCGGCGAGGCCGGTGCCGATGGCGCCGATCGTGAAGTAGAGGACGAGATAGACGCTGCTGAGGCTGCCGGAGCGTTGGGGGTCGAGGGCGATGACGCGGCTCTGGTTCGCGGCCTGGGCGGCGAAGCAGCCGGCGTCGAAGAGTGCGAGTCCGGCCGCCACGACCGGTGGGGAGTTCAGGCCTGTGGCCAGCAGGGCGGTACCGGCCGCGGCAGCGAGTACCGCGGTGGTGATGACGGCGTGGGCGCCGTACCGGTCGACGAGGCGTCCGGTCACGGGGAGTACGGCGAAGCCGAGGAGTCCGGCGAGGCTGTACAGGCCGATGGCGGTCGGGGCGAGGGAGTGGGGCGGCTGAGCCAGCGCGAGGCCGAGGGCGACCCAGGTGAGGTTGAAGGCGAAGTACCAGAGCCCGCCGGTGGCCACCGCGGAGCGCAGTTGCGGGTGTTGCCGCAGGAGCGGGGGAAGCGAGGTGAGGGTGGCGCGGTAGCCGAGGCGGGAGTGCGGGCGCTGCCCGGGCAGAAGCGCGGCGGTGGCGATCGCCCCGAGCAGAGCGAGGGCGGCGAAGACGAGCAGCATCCGCCGCCACCCGAGGAGGTCGGTGAGCGTGCCGCCCACCATGCGGCTGAGCAGGATGCCGGCCGACATGCCGGCAGCCACGGTGGCGACGCTCCTTCCGCTGCGCCCGGGCGGGGCGTGGCGGCCGGCGATGCTGCCGGCCTGGGCCGCGACGCCGGCCGCGGCACCGATGACCAGGTAGGCGGCCAGGAGCACGGTGGCGCCGGGTGCTGCTGCGGCGAGGGCGAGAGCGGCCGCAAGGGCGGTGAGCTGCGCGGCGACGAGCCGGTTGGGGGCGAGGTGGTCGGTGAGTGGCAGCAGGAGGGCGAAGCCGGCCATGCAGCCGGCGAGTGCGGCGGTCGGTACGAGGCCGATCACGGAGAGAGGGACGTCCAGGTCGGCGGCGACGATGGTGAGCGCGGGCTGGAGTGCGTAGTTGTTGGCGATCGCCGTTCCGGCTATGGCGGCCAGGAGGAACGTGCCGCCTCGGGGAAGGGGGCGCATCAGGGCTGTGTGCCGCGGGTCAGGACGACGGCGTAGCGGCATTCGGTGTCGGTGGTGTTGGCGAAGACGCGCGGGGTGGGTTCGCCGAGTTCGATGGTGTCGCCCGCTTCGAGTTCGTGGACCGAGTCGCCGTCGTGGAAGGTCAGGTGGCCGTCGAGGACCCAGACCACCTGTCGTACGAAGGCGAAGGCTGCGGCCGGGTAGGGCACGCGGGCTCCGGCGGGCAGGTGGATCTCGGCGATCTCCGCCGGGAAGTGGGGGCCGGCGATCTGGCGTCGCCGGTATCCGGTGGCGGGGTCGCGCCACTCGGCCGCGTCTTCCCGCCGTCGCACTCCTGCGACTTCACCCGTCTCGTCCTGTGTTCCTTCAGCCAGGGCGAGCAAGGAGGAGACGCTGAGCTGGAAGGCGGCGGACAGCTTGCCCAGCACGACGGCGGTGGGGCTGCTCTCGCCGCGCTCGATCCTGCTGATCATCGCCTGGGAGACCCCGGAGGCCTCCGCGAGCTGGGCCAGGGTCCACCGGCGGCGCTCCCGCTCGGTGCGGACGCGGTCCGCGATCTGCGCCACCAAGGGGTCTACTATGTTGGACATGAATCCAATATACGAGAGAAGCGAGGTCGTGACGGTGCGCCGGGCGCGCCCCGCCGATGCGGAGGCCATCCGGGCGATACGTAACCACGCGATCGAACACTCGACGGCCCTGTGGACCGACACGCCTCAGTCCCCCAGCGAAGGCGCCGCCTGGCTCCACGCCCATGTGGAGCGCGGCTCGGCGTTCGCGGCGGAGGTGGAGGGCGAGGTGGCCGGCTTCGCGGTCTACGGACCGTGGCGGGATCTCGACGGGTTCCGCCACACGGTGGAGAACTCGGTCTACGTCCGCGAGGACCGGCACGGGCTCGGCGTCGGATCCGCGTTGCTGGCCGCCCTCATCTCCTCGGCGCGCCAGGCGGGCCACCATGTGGTGATCGCCGACATCGAGGCCGAGAACACCGCGTCGATCCGACTGCACGAACGGTTCGGCTTCCACCACGTCTGTACGGTGCCGGAGGTCGGCACCAAGTTCGGCCGATGGCTCGACCTCACCATCATGCGTCTTCCCCTGACCTGAGCCGCCGCGACGTGAGTGACCACATGGACTGGCCGCAGCCTCTTCGGCGACGACACGGCGACCCCTCTCCGCTCATCAATGCGCCGCGCAGACCACCGACATCGCCGAAGGAGATGGCTTCCCGCTCTCAGGACGAATCTCTGTAGCGAGTCGCCATCGCGGAGGCGCGGTCGTGCAGGGAGCTCCTCAACGACATCGGGGCCAGGGCTTCCGCGTCCGTGCCGAGCTGCCACAGCGCCCATTCGGCGTGTCGTGCATCCTGGAACGTCACCTCCAGCCGCAGCCGGCCGTCCTCTTCGGGCTCTTCGGCGCGGACGGCGAGCGCGGTGTCCAGCAGGTCCTCCCGCCGCGCCGGGTTCACCCGTACCAGCACGGTGAGGTGACCATCGGAGAGAAACTGCGCGGAGCGTTCCCGCCAGATCCGGTCCAGATCGACCCGATTCGGCCGCTGTGCCGCTTCGGGAAGTTCCTCGGCGGCCAATACCCGTGACAGCCGGTACGTGCGGTCCGCGCCGGATCTCGTGGCCAGCAGGTAGCCCCGGTCTCGTACGGTGACCAGGCCGATCGGGTCGACCGTGCGCCACTGTGGCGTCTGGCCCGTGGCCGCGTAGTGGATGCGCAGTTTGTGTCCCGCGAGCACCGCGCGCCGGACCTCGATCATCGTCGTGTCGGGTACCTCGTCGGCACCCAGCCGGCGTGAGAGCAGGTCGGTCTCCGGCTCGACGAGAAATCGCTGGACCCCGTCGCTCGCGATGGCCCGGTGGCTTTCGGGCAGCGCGTCGACCACCTTCCGCATCGCCGAAGCGAGCGCCGAGCTGAGGCCGAACACCTGCTCGCCGCGCGCCGCTCCTGCGGTCAGCAAGGCAAGGGCCTCGTCGTGGTTCAGTCCGGTGAGCTCGGTCCTGAATCCGGGCAACAAGCCGAAGCCGCCGTGCCGCCCGCGCTCGGCGTAGACCGGGACGCCGGCCGCGGACAGCGCCTCGATGTCGCGCAGCACGGTGCGGGTGGACACCTCCAGCTCGCGGGCCAGCGTGTCCGCAGTCATCCGACCGTGCCGGCGCAGCAGTAGCACCAGTGAAACCAGGCGGTCGGCGCGCATGCGAGGACTCTAACGAAATACATGACCAAGGGTGTCGTGATTTGTTGGGAGGCTCGCTCACACGACGTCCAAGCCGGCGGTTGCCGAGCCGATGGACGTCCGTACTGCCCAATGAACCGAATGGAGCTGATGTGGCGATGGAGCGAACGGCGATCAACCCGGTGGCGTGGTCGGTGGAGATGGGGTTCAACCAGGGTGAGGTCGTCTCCGGCCACACACGGACCCTGTACATCTCGGGCCAGACGGCGATGAGCGGCGACGGCAAGCCTGAGCATGACGGTGACATGGCGGCGCAGTTGGCGCTGAGCATCGACAACCTGGAGGCCGTGCTCGGCGAGGCCGGGATGTCTCTCGCGAACCTCGTCCGGCTGAACGTCTACACGACCGATGTCGATCTGCTCTTCCAGCACTACGGCGGGCTGGCGGCGCGGTTGGGCGCCGCCGGGGTGGCGCCGGCCACGACGATGCTCGGGGTGAACCGACTGGCGATCCCCGGCCAGATGGTGGAGCTCGAGGGGACCGCCGTCGCATGATGTGACGTCACCCCCTCTGCAGCAGGCGGGTGAGTGGTATCCGCTGCTCAGGGTGGTGACGAAACGACCGTCGTCCATGCCATCGACGGCGAGTCGTTCCCGCACCGGCTGTGGCACGCAGACGTCCGCCTGCTGCTCGACCTACACGGCGCCCTCGGTATCCGCGGAGCCGAGTACGTGTGCTCGAGCAGCCAGGTGGCGACGGCGCCGCCACCGCGGGCGCCGGGCTGGTGCGGGAACAACCTGGGGTCGGCAGCGGCTACGAGGCGTAGCGCGAACGGCCCCACACATGGGTGGTCAGCACCTGGCCGAGTGCCAGGGTGCTGAGGCCGAACATCAGGACACCCAGGGGGACATGGAGCGAGGGCATGTGCGCGATGCCCAGGACGACCTGCACCGAGGCGAGGACGAGGAAGCCGGTCGCGTACAGGATGGGGCGGGGCGTGCCGCCGCCCGGCCGCCAGGCGAGGATCGCGGCAAGTACGTAGAGCATGGACGCGCCGTACATCACGCGCGATCCGACGTCGTGCAGCAGCGCGCCGTGGGACGAGGTCAGCAGCATGCCGGCGGTGGCTGCCTGAAAGAAGAGCGTCAAGGTCTGCAGGGCGATCGCGACGTTGAGGAAGGTGACGCCGCGCGGCTTGGTCGTCGCCTGTCTGGCCATGGTGTGGTCCCTCTCGTTCGGTATGTGGCAGGGATGGATGGTGTCTCGGCAATCCGATGTGTTCATCGCAGCGTCAGAGGGGTCTCGGTCCCGAGGCGGGTGAGCTTCTCGGGGTTTCGGACGTAGTAGAGGCCGGTGATGAGGGTGTCCTCCACGTGGAGGGCCATGACGCCGTCGAGTTCGCCGTCGAGGTGTACGGCGAGCGCGGGGCTGCCGTTGAGCACGGTGTGTTCGCAGGTGATCGTGGCTCGGGGCTTGGCGGAGCCGCCGAAGTAGAAGCGGACCACCGTCTCGGCGCCGATGATGGGCCTGAGCGCGGCCCGCTTGACGCCGCCACCGTCGCTGAGCAGGACGATCTCGGGCGCGAGCACGTCGAGGAGATCCTGTGGGTTCCCGGTTTCGATGGCTCGCTGGAACGACTCCACGGCGGCCCGGGTCAGGCTTGCGGACGCCGCCTTGCGGGGGCGGCGGGCGTCGACGTGCTTGCGGGCACGGTGAGCGATCTGACGGACGGCGGCGGGGGTCTTGTCGACGGCCTCGGCTATCTCGTCGTAGCCGACGTCGAAGACCTCGCGCAGCACGAACACCGCCCGCTCGGTCGGCGAGAGCGTCTCGAGGACGAGCAGCATCGCCATCGACATGCTCTCGGCGAGCTCGACGTCCTCGGCCACGTCCGGCGCGGTCAGCAGCGGCTCGGGCAGCCACTGGCCGACGTACGCCTCCCTGCGACGCTGCATGGTGCGCAGCCGGTTGAGCGCCTGCCGCGTCGTGATCCGGACCAGGTACGCCCGCTGGTCACGCACCAGCCTCAGGTCGGCCTTGACCCACCGCAGCCAGGTCTCCTGGAGGACGTCCTCGGCATCGGCCGCCGATCCGAGCATCTCGTAGGCGACGGTGAAGAGCAGGTTGCGGTGTGCCACGAACGTGTCGGTCGCGGGGTCGGTGGCGTGGTCGGTCATGTCTCGGTCTCTTCCTGTCGAATGACTGCTCAGGCTGCCAGTTCCACGGTGGCCGACGTCACGAAAACGTCGTCCCGCTGCCCCGGGCGGTTGGCCCCCATGACCTTGGCATCTCCGTTGCCGCGCACGACGCGATCGGTGTTCTCGGTCATGGCATCTCCTCCGTCTCATCGGCTGCGACATCAAGACACCGCGCGATCAACGACTGTGACAGTGTGTGAGGCAGATCACTCCATACGCCCGGCTCGGGCGTCGAGAAGAGCACAGAGCCCGGGCCGTCCGCTGAGTTCGAGCCGGGCATGGAAACGATCCCAGCACCCTTGATCGGACCCGGCGACCGCGCCGGCGCCCGGCCGAAGTCCGCGCCCCTGCCACCCGCCGAAGCGGCGGGTAGGTCTGACGCGGACGGCGTAAGAGCGTACGTGCGGTCTGCGCGGTGCGCCGGGCCGCCCGGGCGGGACCGACCGGACGGGACGTCGTGCCGTCGTGGCGGCGGCGAGTTCGGCCGTAGCGCGGGCGGTAAGATCGGCAATCTATCCGTAATAAGCGGATCAGTGACGAGTGCGCGCCTTATTTGATTATTCGTCATTTTGTATGCCAATAGGCGTCGATCGCGTCGCCGCAGGACACAACTCGCCGCGCTCGTTGGCAGTTCTCATGCTGGATTCACATGACCTCGTAAAGTTCGTTGAGTTTGGGCGGGTTTCATGACTTTGGGGACAGGTTCCACGACGGGGGTTCGGGAAGCGTGCCGGGCCGAGGGGCACGGCGAGGTGACCGTTACGCGCCATCGATGGGGTGGCTTCCGATGTGAGTCGCGGTTCGTCCGCGGCCGTTCGGCGCGCATCGGGACGCTGGTCCTGGTCGGCGGCGCGTTCCAGACGAAGGAGAGTTGGGGCCGCCTGGAGCGCGAACTGTTGGAGTTCGCCGACGTACTGACCGTCGACCTGCCCGGCTGGGGAGCCAGCCCCGTCCTGCCCGAGCACTATGGATCCGACTTCCTCGCGGATGCCTTGGGGCACATGCTCGATGAGCTCGGACTGAACTCGGTGAATCTCCTCGGCGGGTCCTACGGCAGCGCCGTCGCCTACCGGCTCGCGCAGAAGCGTCCCGGTCTCGTCGCGAAGTTGGTGCTCATCGGCACCATGACGCACATCCCCGAACAGGCACAAGGCCCGATCCGTCGGAGTGTCGAGCTGCTGAAGGCCGAGCGGATCGAAGAGTTCACCGATGTGACACTCGGCATGCTCATGAACCTCGACACGGTCGATTCCGTGGTGGCGGGGACGCGGGTACGGCGGTTCCTCCGCCGCCGGCTGCAGAACCTGACCCCCCACGACAGGGAGCAGTTCATCGCGAACACGCAGCGCCTGCTCCGACACGAAGGGCTCGACCTGCACCAGCCGCCGCCGATGCCCGTTCTGGTCGCGTCCGGCGAGCACGACAGCTTCACGACGCCCGACCGGTGCCGCGACCTCGCCGCCACCTGCGCCGACAGCCGACTCGCCGTCGTGTCCGACGCCGACCACATGCTGCCCGTGGAACGACCGGTGGAGCTCGTGGACCTGGGCATGCGGTTCCTCATGGATGAACCGCTGGAGGGCCGTGACTATCTCCGCGCCGTCGAGCGCGTCTCGCCCGTGGTCGCCGTGTGATCCATGGGGAGGCCAGCCGGTGGGTACGGGCGCCGCGCCCGCACACATCCGCCGGCCGGACAGCACCCCGCCGTGCCGCATCCGCCCGGCTGACCAGCGCCCGCCGCACCGGCTTGACCTTGACACGGTGACAAGGTCTTCACTGTGGCCGAGGAGGTGGTCCCGATGACCATGGCGAAACAGGACACGGATACGACGCGAGCCCTCCAGGGGCTGGAGGACGGCCGCTCGTCGGTGCGGCTGCGGACAGCGTTGGCGGTCGGCACGACCCCCGACGCGCGGTTCGTCGACAAACTGATCGAGCGCTGCGCGGTCGAGCCCGAGTTCTACGTGCGCGAGATGCTCACGTGGGCACTCACCCGACACTCGTCATCGGTGACGGTTCCAGGGCTTCTCCACGAAGTCCGGTCGGAGCGGGCGCAGGCACGGAGCCAGGCGCTGCACACGCTGTCCAAGATCGGGGACCGGCAGGCGTGGCCGGCGATCACACGGGGGCTTCTGTCCGACGCCGACGACGAGGTGGCGCGGAGCGCCTGGCGGGCAGCCGTCGTGCTCGTACCCGCTGAGGAGGAGCCCGAGTTGGCCGGCGTGCTGGCGACTCAGCTCGGGCGCGGCGACCGTGAGACGCGGTTGAGCCTGAGCCGGGCGCTGATCGCGCTCGGCGAGGTGATCCTGCCGGCTCTTCGGGCTGCGAGCACGGATCCGGATCCTCGCGTACGTGAACACGCGATCGCCACGGAGCGGTTTCTGCGCGACCCGGATGCCGGGTTCGAGTTCGCGATCGAGGAGGCGAAGCGCGTCGTAGCGCTCGGCGGGAAGGGCCAGGAGGGGCAGTAGGACGTGTTGATCGGTGATGTGGCACGACGGTCCGGGGTCAGCGCCCGGATGCTCAGACACTACGAGTCGCTCGGCCTCGTGCGGCCGACGGGCCGTACCGAGGCGGGCTATCGCGAGTACTCGGCCGAGGACATCCGGCGCATCTTCCACATCGAGAGCCTGCGCTCCTTGGGGCTGTCGCTGCGTGAAGTCGGCAGCGCACTGGATGATCCCGGTTTCAAGCCCTCGGCGCTCGTCGACGATCTCATCCGCCAGACCCGCGAACGCATCGCCGCTGAGACGGCGCTGCTCACGCGGCTCCGTCGGATCGGTGCCGCGGAACCCGACGGCTGGGAGGACGTGCTCCAGATCGTCGCACTCCTCCATGCCCTGGGGTCGGAGAGTGCCGGCAAACGTCAGCGCGCGGCCCTGTCCTCGGTCGAAGGGGTTCCGGTACCCGTGGAAGCGCTGGCCGAGGCGGCGTTGGGCGAGTCGGACCCGAACGTCGCCGGAGCCCTTCGATGGGCTCTGGCGCAATCGGGCGACGGAGGGTTGACGCTGCTGGCGGAGGGCCTTGGCTCGCCGGCGGCCGAGGTGCGGGAGCGTGCGGTCAGGTCGATCGCCGAGATTCCGAGCGATGGGGCGACCGCGCTGTTGCGGGATGCCCTGACGAACTCCGACATCACGGTCCGCAGATGTGCGGCTGTGGCGCTCGGGGTACGTGGAGTGGCCGACGCGGTTCCGACGCTCATCGACATGGTCTTCGAGGAGACGAATGACGTGGATGCGGCCGATGCACTGAGCGTGCTGGCGCGTGATCCCGTGCTGGCGGATCAGATCGCCACCAGGCTTGTCGAGTTCCTCGCCCGCGGCACCAGCGGTCCGTCCGCACGTCGACGGCTGACTCAGGCACTCGCGGACATCCCGGGACTCACGGCGTCACGTGCCCTTGCGGATCTGTCGCATGACGAAGACCGTGGCGTTGCGCTCACTGCCGCGTACATTCTCACGCTGCGCGATGCCCCATGACGATCCTTGCCCTTTGCCGCTGGTCACCGCACGCGTAGTGCTCCCACGGATGCCGAGTGGGAACGGTCGCGGCCGTTCCTGCCGGTCGGCAGGACAGCCCGGCCGTCCGAAGCCGGCGAGGCCCCGGCAACCGACCGTGACGACGTACGAGCCCGGCCCCCCCTCACCGACCCCGGCCGCCCCCTACTGCGCCGCCCGTTCCTGAAGGGTGGTCTGCCAGGCCGGAGGCTGCTCCTCCTGGTTCGTCTCCGCGCGGCGGCCGCCGCGGGTGAAGAAGTCGGCCAGCGGCAGGATCGCCGCGCCGACGGTGACGGCGTCCGGGCCGAGGGTGCCGAGGTCGATGCGTACGTGCGCGGCCGGGTACGAGAGGGCGTAGGAGGTGGCGTAGGCCCGTACGGAGTCCAGGAAGCGGGCGCCGAGTTGGAGGCCGGCCCAGCCGCCGACGAGGATGCGCTCGGGCTGGAAGAGGTTGATGAGGTCGGAGAACCCGGCGCCGAGGTACTCGGCGGTCTCCTCCAGAACGGCCAGGGCCGTGTCGTCGGCCTCCGGTACGACACCGTCGGCGGCGGGTGCCGGGTAGGCGGCGGCGAGCATCGCGGTCAGCGCGGTCTCCTCGTCCGCGTCCGCGGGTGGGCGGCCGCCCGCTTCGGCCCAGCGCTGGAGCAGCGCCTCCGCCCCCGCATACGCCTCCAGGCAGCCCTGGGCGCCGCAGCGGCAGCGGCGGCCCCGTACCCGTACGGTCAGATGGCCCCACTCCACGGCCCGGCCCGGTCTCATGTCGTCGGCGACGACACAGGCACCGACGCCCGAGCCGAAGAGGACCACGACCGCGTTGCGCGCGCCCCGGCCGGCTCCGAACCACATCTCCGCCTGGCCGAGCGTCTTCGCGCCGTTGTCGATGTAGTAGGGGACGGTGTCGGGCAGCAGCCGGGACTCACGCAGCAGCCGCTCCAGCGGTACGGCGTCCCACCCGATGGTCTGCCCGTGCACGACGGCGCCGTCGTCGCCGGTCCTGGCGACGATGCCCGGCACGCCGATGCCGACACCGAGCAGGCGCTCCGCCGCGATACCGGCCCGCTCCAGAACCTCTGTGATGCCTTCTCGGAGATGGCCGACGACGACCCCGACGTCGTAGCGGTCGACCCGCCGCTCCCCCTTCGTCTCCAACGGCCGCTCGACCCGCGCGAGTTCGGTCAGCGCCAGGTCGAAGAGCTCGATCCGCACCCGGGTCTCGCCGACGTCCACCCCGATCATGTACCCGCTGTGGGGGCTGATGCGCAGCAGCGTGCGGGGGCGGCCGCCGGCGGAGTCGACGCTGCCCGCCTCCTCCACCAGGCCCTCGGTGACCAGTTCGGCCACCACGTTGCTCACGGACCCCGAACTCAGGCCGGTGACCGGCCCGAGCGAGAAGCGGCTCAACGGCCCGTCGAAATACAACCGTTGCAACACCGCGGTGCGGTTCTCCCGCCGCAGGTCACGCACTGTACGGCCGCTGCGCACTGTCACCCTGCCCCCTCGTCGTCATGTTCTTGCAAGCAACATACCGCTGTCACGACTCTTGACGCGACCTTCGCTTGAGGTTTAACTCACATCCTAAATTAAGCCCTGAGGTCGTTCGGGAACTGAACGCGGGACCATGCGCCGTTCCCCCTCGCGGGCGATCCGCCACTCCACGAAAGGCCCCTGGAGTCATGCGCAGAACCCGAGCTGCAGCCGTCGGCGCCGTCACCCTCTCCCTCGTCCTCTCGGCGGCCGCCTGCGGCGGCGGCACCTCCGGCGGTGCCGGGTCCAACGAGAACCCCAAGACGCTCACCTATTGGGCGTCCAACCAGGGCGCCAGTATCGAGGTCGACAAGAAGGTCCTCCAGCCCGAACTCGACAAGTTCGAGAAGCAGACCGGGATCAAGGTGAAGCTGGAGGTCGTCCCCTGGAACGACCTGCTCAACCGCATCCTCACCGCCACGACCTCCGGCCAGGGCCCCGACGTCCTCAACATCGGCAACACCTGGAGCGCCTCCCTGCAGTCCAGCGGCGCCCTGCTCCCCTGGGACGCGAAGAACTTCGAGAAGATCGGCGGCAAGGACCGCTTCGTGGCGTCGGCGCTCGACTCCACCGGTGTCCAGGGCCAGGACCCCGCGGGCGTCCCGCTGTACTCCATGGCGTACGCCCTCTACTACAACAAGAAGATGTTCGCGGACGCGGGTATCGCCAAGCCGCCGGCCACCTGGGACGAACTGGTCGCCACCGGCAAGAAGCTCAGCAAGGACGGCAAGTCCGCGATCGGCGTAGAAGGCTCCAACCTCGCGAACAACATCCACCAGGTCTTCGTCCTCGGCAAGCAGCACGGGGCGGACTTCTTCACCCCCGACGGCAAGGCCGACTTCACCTCCGACGGTGCCGTGGCCGCGGTCGAGCAGTACGTCGACCTGATGGCCGAGCACAAGATCGTCGCCCCGGGCAACGCCGAGTACGCGCAGAACCAGTCCCTCGGCGACTTCTCCAACGACAAGACCGCCATGGTGCTGTGGCAGACCGCCTCCGCCACCTTCGCCTCGCAGGGCATGAAGGAGGACGAGTGGGGTGTCGCGCCCGCTCCCGTGCAGTCCGGAGCTCCAGGGCAGGGCAAGTCCACCAATTCCATGGTCGCCGGCATCAACATGGCCGTCTTCAAGAACACCAAGAACATCGACGGCGCCATGAAGTTCGTGAAGTTCATGACCGGTGACGAGGAGCAGAAGATCCTCAACAAGGCCTACGGGTCGATACCGCCGGTCTCCTCCGCCCAGCAGGACCCCGCGTTCAACACCCCGGCCCTCGCCGTCCTGCGCGAAACCCTCGCCACCAGCGCCGCCGCACTCCCCCAGGTGCCGGAGGAGTCGCAGTTCGAGACGGTCGTCGGCACCGCCGTCAAGGAGCTCTTCGCCGAAGCGGCCGCCGGCCGTGAGGTGACCACCGAGTCGGTGCGAGCGAAGCTCGAGAAGGCCCAGCAGCAGATGCCCAAGAAGTGAGCACGGACACCGACATGACGACCACCGCCATCGAACCGGCGGGACGGACCGCACCGAAGCTCACCCCCGGGAAGGCGCGGAGCCCGCGCCCTCCCGGGCGGCTCCGCCGCATCTCGCTGCCGTACCTGCTGCTGCTCCCCGCGCTCGTCCTTGAGCTCCTGGTCCACCTGGTGCCGATGGTCATCGGCATCGTCATGAGCTTCAAGGAACTCACCCAGTTCTACATCCGGGACTGGGGCACCGCTCCGTGGGCCGGCTTCGACAACTACGCCCTCACGGTCGACTTCGACGCCCCGGTGGGCCAGGCGCTGTTGAACTCCTTCCTCACCACCTGCCTGTTCACGCTGCTCTCCGTCGGACTGTGCTGGCTGCTGGGCACCGCCGCCGCGATCTTCCTCCAGGAGACCTTCCGTGGCCGGGGCATACTGCGGACGATCTTCCTCGTCCCCTACGCCCTGCCCGTCTACGCCGCCGTCATCACCTGGGCGTTCATGTTCCAACGGGACAACGGCCTGGTGAACCACGTACTGCACGACCAGCTCGGGCTCACCGACAGCCCGCCGTTCTGGCTGATCGGCGAGAACA
This sequence comes from Streptomyces sp. NPDC056222, assembly GCF_042264065.1. NCBI lineage: Bacteria > Bacillati > Actinomycetota > Actinomycetes > Kitasatosporales > Streptomycetaceae > Streptomyces > Streptomyces sp. NPDC056222. The sequence goes on from NZ_JBHJTL010000059.1 coordinate 22,150, forward strand.
GCTTCGTCACGCTGCTCGTCGTATCGGTGTGGAAGGGCTGGCCCTTCGCCTTCCTCATCATGATGGCCGGTCTGCAGAACATCCCCCGGGAGATCTACGAGGCCGCCGCCCTGGACGGCGCGGGCGTCTGGCAGCAGATCCGCCGGATCACGCTGCCCTCGCTGCGCCCGGTCAACCAGGTGCTCGTCCTGGTGCTCTTCCTGTGGACGTTCAACGACTTCAACACGCCGTTCGTACTGTTCGGCAAGGCGGCCCCCGAGGCGGCCGACGTGATCTCGATCCACATCTACCAGTCGTCGTTCCAGACCTGGAACTTCGGCACGGGCGCGGCCATGTCGGTCCTGCTGCTGCTCTTCCTGCTCGTCGTGACGGGCGTCTACCTCCTGGCCACCTCCCGCGGAAGGAAGACGGGCGATGCCTGAGACCACCGCACGCCGCCCGCCCCGCTCCCCCATGGCCCCGCCGCGGTCCTTCCTGTGGAGCAGGCGGATCTTTCTGACTCTCCTCACCGGATTCGTCCTGCTGCCGGTGTACGTCATGATCTCGAGCTCGCTGAAGCCGCTGCAGGACGTCTCGGGGAAGTTCCAGTGGATCCCCTCAGAGCTCACGATCCGGCCGTACGTCGACATCTGGGAGACGGTCCCGCTCGCCGACTACTTCATGAACTCGCTGATCGTGGCCGGTTCGGCGACCGTCTGCTCCGTCGTCATCGCAGTCTTCGCCGCCTACGCGGTCAGCCGGTACTCCTTCCGCGGCAAGCGGGTCTTCACGGTCACGGTGCTGTCGACCCAGATGTTCCCCGGCATCCTCTTCCTGCTGCCGCTGTTCCTCATCTACGTCAACATCGGCAACGCCACCGGGATCGCGCTGTTCGGCTCACGCGGCGGCCTGATCCTCACCTATCTCACCTTCTCCCTGCCGTTCTCGATCTGGATGCTCATCGGGTACTTCGACTCGGTGCCCCGCGAACTGGACGAGGCCGCCAAGGTCGACGGCTGTGGTCCGCTCGGCGCGCTCTTCCGGGTGATCGTGCCCGCCGCGATCCCCGGCATCGTCGCCGTCGCCGTCTACGCCTTCATGACGGCGTGGGCCGAAGTGCTGTTCGCCTCGGTGATGACCAACGACGCAACCCGCACCCTCGCGGTGGGCCTCCAGGGCTACTCGACCCAGAACGACGTGTACTGGAACCAGGTCATGGCCGCTTCCCTCGTCGTGAGCGTGCCCGTCGTGGCCGGCTTCCTCCTCCTTCAGCGCTATCTCGTCACCGGACTCACCGCCGGAGCGGTCAAGTAGTCCCCCTCCATCAGCACGCCTTGAGAGGATCTCCGTGTCCGAAGCGACCGACTCCCTACCCACAGACCTCGCCGCCCTCCCCCGGGACTTCGTCTGGGGCACGGCCACCTCGGCCTACCAGATCGAGGGAGCCGTGGCGGAGGACGGCAGGTCCCCCTCCATCTGGGACACGTTCTCCCACACTCCCGGCAAGGTCGACAACGACGACCACGGCGACGAGGCCTGCGACCACTATCACCGGTGGCCCGAGGACTTCGCGCTCATGAAGCGGCTCGGCACCGACGCCTACCGGCTGTCCGTCGCCTGGCCGCGCGTCGTCCCCGGCGGCGACGGACCGGTCAACACCCCCGGCCTCGACTTCTACGACCGGCTCGTCGACGGGCTCCTCGCCGCCGGCATCACACCGTCGGTGACCCTCTACCACTGGGACCTTCCCCAGGCCCTCCAGGACCGGGGCGGCTGGACCTCGCGCGAGACCGCCGAGCACCTCGCCGCGTACGCCTCCGCCGTCGCCGGCCGGCTCGGGGACCGCGTCACCCAGTGGGCCACCCTCAACGAGCCGCTCTGCTCGGCGTGGATCGGCCACCTGGAGGGCCGGATGGCCCCGGGTCTGACCGATCTGACCGCCGCCGTCCGCGCCTCCTACCACCTCCTGCTGGGCCACGGTCTGGCCACGCAGGCCCTGCGCGCGGCCGCGCCCGGCGCGCAGATCGGTCTCGTCACCAACCACTCCACAATCGAGGCCGCCTCCACCGGCCCCGAGGACATCGCGGCGGCCGTCCGGATGGACGGGCACACCAACCGCTGGTGGCTCGACCCCGTCTACGGGCGCGGCTTCCCGGTCGACATGCGCGAGCTGTACGGGGTCGAGCTGCCGGAACGCCCCGGTGACCTGGAGACGATCGCCGCACCGCTCGACTGGCACGGCCTCAACTACTACTTCCCGGCGACCGTCGAGGACGACCCCACAGGTCCCCTCCCGTACGCGAAGGAAGTGCGTCTGCCCGACGTACCGCGCACCGGCATGGACTGGCAGATCGACGCCGGAGGGCTCGAGGCGCTGCTGCTGCGGCTGACCGAGGACTACGGGGTACGGCAGCTCTACGTCACCGAGAACGGCTCCGCGTTCCCCGATGCCGTGGGCCCCGACGGCGCCGTGCACGACCCTGACCGGATCCGGTACCTGGAGCAGCACATCGCGGCCTGCGCCCGGGCCGTACGCAAGGGCGCACCGCTGGCGGGTTACTACGCCTGGTCCCTGCTGGACAACTTCGAGTGGGCCTACGGCTACGACAAGCGTTTCGGCCTCGTCCACGTCGACTACGCGACCCAGGCTCGCACGATCAAGGCGAGCGGACACCGGTACGCGGAGATCATCCGGGCCCACCGGGAGGCGAGCGCGGGCAGCTGAGCCAGACGTACGGCAAAGGGCCCCGCCCACCGGATCCGACCGGTGGGCGGGGCCTTCTCCGTGCGGCGGAGGTCAGGGGAACGAGACGATCGTGGACGGGATCGTCGCGGTCCCCGAGGTCGGTGAGCCGATGTCGTTGATGACGTGTTCGTACTGGCCGTTGCCGCCGAGCGAGACGACGAGCAGGCTGTGGAACTTCACCCCGGGCTTCACCGGGGCCTTGAATCCGTGGTCCTGGCGGATCGTCGGATCCACGTTGTAGTAGCAGTAGCTGCCCAGGCCCCAGCCTTCGTGGACGTCGACGGAGTCGTCGACGCGGTAGGCGGCGTAGCCCTTCGTCAAGCCGTTCTGGATGGCGGCCTGGTTGGGCGCGTCGTACGCCTTCTCGTTCTGGAAGAAGATCGTGCGGCCGCGCTCGCCGTACCACTCGACGTCGTACTTGTTGAAGTGCTCGACGAACAGGCCGGTGGCCAGGACGTCGTCGCCGTTGACGCGGACGCCGTAGTCGGCCCGGTTGGTCTCCCAGCCCCAGCCCTCGCCGTGGTCGGCTCGCCAGACCCAGGTGTGGTCGACGATCGTGTCGTCGCTGTTGACGACCATGCTGGTGGTCGCCTTGCCGGCTCCCGCGCCACCGATGCGGATGTAGACGTCCTGAACGGTGGTCGGGTTGGCTGCGTGGTCGGCGGAGGCGCCCTGCGGGCCGATCTCCAGCAGCGTCGGGGAGTTGACCGGGCCTGCGTCGATCAGGAAGCCGGCGAGGCGGACGCCGTCGACGTCGGCGACCCGCATGGCGGTGACACCGTTGTCGGGGATGATCGTGGCGAGGCCGAGACCGAGCACGATGGTGTCCGCCCGGTCGACCTCGATGGTCCGGTCGACGTGGTAGACGCCCGGGGTGAAGAGCAGGTGAAGGCCCTGGGCGAGCGCGGCGTTGATGGTGGCCGCCGTGGCGCCCGGCTTGACGACGTAGAAGCGGTCGAGCGGGATCGACTCGCCCTGCGGCGTGCCGTTCGCCCAGCTCACGCCGCGGGCGTTGGTGCGCTTGGCGGGCGCGAAGACCTTGAGCTCGTTGCCGTCGAGGTGGAGGAAGGGCTTCTCGCGGGAGATCGGGGTGGTGTCGAGGGTGGTGTACGGCGGGTCGGGGAAGCTGGTCACGGGGGCGCCCTCGACGCCGGAGAAGGTCATGTTCCACACACCGTTGGTCCAGCCGCCGACGGTGCTGTCGCGGGTGTACCACTGCTGCTGCGAGTAGGGCCCGACCGTGCCGTCGATCTTGCTGTCGGCGATGTAGCCGCCGCTGGCCCACCCGTACCCGCTCGGGGCGAGGTTGAGGCCGCCCTTGACGTGCATACGGCGGAAGGAGGCGGCCTGGGAGACGGCCCAGCGGTTGGTCCCGTTGACCGGGTTGAGCGCCAGGTTCTCGGCCGAGCGCCAGAAGTTCTGCGTCGCGTTGCCGTTGAACCACCCGGCGTCGACGGTCACGTCGCCGTTGAAGGTGGTGTCGTCGGGGCGCAGGCCGAGACCGGCGATCTGGGTGTAGAAGCCGATCTGGGCGTTGAGGCCGTTGTAGGTGCCCGGTTTGAAGAGGAAGGCGTGCCTGCCGTTGCCGAACTGGGCCGACTCCTGCTGCTGGAAGACCTGGTCGAGCTTGGCCTGGATGCCGGGCGTGGACGGGTCCATGATGTGCACGTTCGGGCCGAGGTCACCGCCTCCGGGCAGCACCGGGCCGCCGTCCGTGGCGCCGTAGACCTGGAACTCCCAGAGGGAGTAGCCATATGGGGTGGCCCGGGTGAGGCCCTGCATCCGGACGTGGCGGGCCGTGCCCGAGACGGCGACGGTCTCGGTGCCGCCGGCGCCGGTGGTCGTGGAGTGGACCGTCGACCAGGTGGCGCCGTCGACGGAGGTCTCGATCCTGTAGGCGGTCGCGTACGCGGCCTCCCAGCGCAGCTCGACGCGCTCGAGGGCCACGGGCGCGCCGAGGTCCACCTGGAGCCACTGGGGATCGGAGAAGGCGCTGGACCAGCGCGTGCCGAGGTCGCCGTCGACGGCGCCGGCCGCGGCCGTGCCGCCGTTCTCCTGACTGGAGGCGATGACCGGCTTCCCCTGCGAGAGCAGCACCGGGGCGGCCTGGGCGGCGGGGGCCGGGAGGAGGGCGAGCAGCGCTGCGACGAGGGCGGTCACGACGGTGGCGGCGATGCCGCGGCAGGCTGCGGCAGGGCGTCGTCCGTGTGGCGGTGTCGCCACGGGTATGCCGACTGCGGGCATGAAGAAGCCTCCTCGTAAAGGGAGTTGGAAGAAACGAAGAAGGCGCGAGAGAGCGCTCTCCCGCACCTTGCCCGCCGGTCCGGCCGGGGTCAATGACTCCGACCTCACTTTTCTTAGGTCTTTCATTAAGTCGGTGACGTTGTGTCGGTCACCCGGTCCGGGGCGCCTCGAGGCGCCCCGGCGCGTCTCAGGGGTAACTCACCAGGTTGGCGACGTTGGTCGTGGAATTGGACGGTCCACCACAGTCGTTGATCACATGCCGGATGGTCCCCGTGCCGCCGAGGGAGACCGTGACCATGCTGCGGAAGCGGACGTTCGGGTGCTGCGGCGCCTCGAAGGCACGCTCCGCGACCACACCGGGGTTGACGTTGAAGAAGCAGTAGCTCCCGAGCCCGTACGCCTGATGGCTGGTCACCGAGTCCGCGACCTTGTAGGCGCTGTAACCCTGCGTCGAACCGTTCATCCAGGCCGCCTGGTTGGGCGGGTCGTAGGGCATCTCGTTCTGGTAGAAGTACGTCCGGCCGCCGTTGCCCTTCCAGATGGTCTGGTGCTTCTGGTAGTGCTCGACGAAGAGGCCGTACATGGTCACGTCGTCGCCGTTGACGATCAGGCCCGTGTCGGCCGTGTTGGTGTTCCAGCCGATGCCGGTGCCGTGGTCACCGCGCCAGATCCACATGTGGTCGCCGATGACGTGGTCGCTGTTGACGACGAGGCTCGTCGTGGCCTTGCCGACCGCCGCGCCGCCGACCCGGAAGTAGACGTCGTGCAGCGAGGTCGGGTTGGCCGCGTGGGACGCGGCGGATCCCGGCGGCCCGATCTCCACCAGGGTCGGGGAGTTGACCGTCCCGGCGTCGAAGAGGACGCCCGCGATCTTCACACCGTCCACGTCGGCCACGGTCATGGCCGTGACGCCGCCTTCGGGAATGAAGGTCGCAAGGCCGAGACCGAGCACGACGGTGTCGGGCCGGGTCACCTTCAGGGTCTGGTCGAGACGGTAGACGCCGGGGGTGACGAGCAGGCTCTTCCCCTCGGCCAGCGCGGCGTTGATCTGCGCAGCGGTCGCACCCGGCTTCACGATGTGGAACCGGTCGATCGGAAGCGAGGTCCCCGGGGCGCTGCCCGCGGCCCAGGTCGTGGCCGTCGAGTCGGCCCTCACAGCGGGTACGAACACCCGGTAGGCGCCGGCGCCGTCCACGTACAGGAACGGCTTCTCACGGATCGTCGGCGTGCGGTCGACGGTCGTGTGGGGCGGGTTGGGGAAGGTGGTGCCCGGGACGCCCTGACTACCGACGAAGACCATGTTCCAGTTGGAGCCGGTCCAGCTGCCGAGCTGGGAGTTGCGGGTCAGCCACTGCTGCTGGGTGCCGGAGCGCACCTGCCCGTCGATCTTCGTGTCGGCCATGAACCCGCCGCTCGACCACCCGCCGTCGCTGAGCTCCAGATTGCCGCGCACATGCATCCGGCGGTACGAGGAGGCCTGCGAGACGGCCCAGCGGTCGGTGCCGCCCGTCGGGTTCACCGAAAGGTTCTCGGCGCCCCGCCAGAAGTTGTGCGTGGCGTTCTGCGGCGGGAACCAGTCGGCCTCCACATGGACAGCCCCGTTGATGGTCACCGCGTCCGGGGACTGGCCGAGGCCGAGGACCTGGGTGTAGAAGCCGACGTTGACATCGTTGTTGTAGGTGCCGGGCTTGAACAGCACCGCGTGGCGCTGCGGACCGAACTGGTTCGTCTCCTGCTGCCGGAAGATCGTGTCCAGCCGGCTCTGGATGGTGGCCGAAGGCATGGACGGGTCGAACACGGCCACGTTCGGGCCGAGATCGACATCGCCGGGAGCAGTGCTCACGGGGGTCACCTGGAAGCGCTGGGCGGCCGTGCCGTTGCAGGTGTACTGCACCAGCTGGACGCTGTCCGCGGTCGATGCGGCCGGCACGTCCAGGCACTTGCCGCTGTGCCGGTTGACGAATCGGTACGCTCCCCCGCCCTCGTCCACGGCCTGCCACTGCTGGTTGTTCCCGCCTCCGTACGTCCAGAGGTGGACGGCGGCGTTGTCGGCGGCGGACACGTCACTGACGTCGACGACCTGGGCCGTGTCGTTGCGGTTGGCGATCCGCACATGGCCGTCGGCGGTCGGGGTGATGGTCCACTGCTGCGCGGTCGTGCCATTGCAGGCGTACTGCTGCACGGCGGTGCCGTTCACCGTGGCGGCCGCCCGCGCGTCGAGACACTTGCCGCTGCCGCTGTTGACGACGGTGACCCAGCCTGTCGGGGGCGCGGCCGCGACGTCGGCGACCGGGGCAGCCGTGGCGGCGGGGTGGGCCGCCGTCGCGGCGGGGTGGGCAGCCGTGGCGGCGGGGTGGACGGCCAAAGTCGCGCAGGCGGCGGCCGCGGCGCCGAGCAGCGCCGTCAGAGGACGGGAAGTACGGTGCCGGTGCCGTGGGGCGCCTTCGTCCCGGGAGGGGCCGGTCATCGGGTCACCGTCCACTTCTGGTTGGCGCCGCCGGTACAGGTCCAGATCTGCAGCCGGGTGCCGTTGGCGGAGCTGTTGCCGCTCGCGTCGAGGCACTTGCCGGCCTGGGGGTTCACGATGTCCCGGGCCGCGTTGGCGTCCCACCGCTGGGCCGCCGTTCCGTTGCACTCCCACAGCTGGACGACTGTGCCGTCCGCGGTGCCGCCGGAGGCGACGTCGAGGCACTTGCCGAGCGCCCGGATCGTTCCGTCCGTTCCGACGGTCCACCGCTGGGCGGCGGTCCCGTTGCAGTCGTACAACTGGACCGCCGTGCCGTTGGCCGTCCCGGCGGCGGCCACGTCGACGCATTTGCCCCCGATCCCGGTGATGGGGCCGCCGGTGGTGGGGTTGTCGGCCGTGGTGACGCGGACGTGGTCGACGACGAGCTGCTGGGGGAAGACGGTGGAGCCGTCGGGGTCTCCCGGCCAGTAGCCGCCGACCGCCAGGTTGAGTATCAGGAAGAACGGCTTGTCGAAGACCCAGTTCCGTCCGCCGAGATCGGCCGGGGTGCGCGTCTGGTAGACGTTGCCGTCGACCGACCAGGTGATCCTGCCGGGCGACCAGTCGACCGCGAAGGTGTGGAACGCGTCGGCGAATGCCTGCCCGCCGGGCAGCGTGTACGCGGCGCCGATGCCACCGGCTCCGGAGTATCCGGGGCCGTGGAGAGTGCCGTGGACGGTGGAGGGTTCGAAGCCGACGTTCTCCATGACGTCGATCTCACCCGAGTCGGGCCAGCCGACCTGGCCGAGGTCGTTCCCGAGCATCCAGAACGCGGGCCACATGCCCTGCCCGCGGGGGACCTTCATCCGGGCTTCCACGTGGCCGTACTGCGCGGTGTATTTGCCCGCGGTGTTGAGCCGGGCCGAGGTGTACTCGCATCGGCCGTACCAGCACTGGTAGTTGCCGGGGTTCTCCTTCCGCGCGGTGATGACCAGGTGCCCCTGACCGTCGAGCGCGGCATTGCGGTTGCCGGCCGTGTAGTACTGCCGCTCATGGTTGTTGACGTTGTCGCCGGTCTCGATCTGCCACCGGGATCCGTCCACCGCGGAGCCCGCGGGCCCGTCGAAGTCGTCGGAGAAGGTGACGGCGGCCGCCTCGGCGGCGGGCCGGAGCGCGGTGCGCGGGTCGGAGGATGCGGAGAGGCTCGGCGCGGGACCGGAGAGACCGAGGCCGAGGCCGAGCGCCGCGAGGGCGAGGGCCGTCACGGCGGAGGACAGCAGGTGCCGTGGTGAGCGGGAGGAGTGCATGACTCTCTCTTCCGTCGGGTGTGGGGGACGCACTGAAAGTCATGCTCATGACACTCAGCGGCAACGGGCGGAGCGCCTCGACGGCGCGGGACGCCGGATCACTTTGTTGCACCCATGATTTAAGGAGTGAACTAAGAGGCGCGTCAAGGGTTTTGGTATGGACCTGTGCCGCATCGGTGAACTTCGGCCGCTCAGGCATCACGGATCCGCGGATGCGCAGGCCCCGACAGCGGGGACGCGGTGGGGACCTTGCCGATGCGCCAATGGGTTGATCCTGCCGCGACACCCTTAAGTCGGTTCATCCGACAACCGATACCTGCAAGGGAATGAAGATCATTCCGAAAGCAGCATCTTGGGTCTTCGAAGGAGCTATGCATGAGCCCTGAGCGCAGATCTCGGTCGGTTCTCGGCCCGCTCCCCAGAAGCGGGAGGTGGGTTGTCGGTGGCGCGATGGCGTCGCTCGCCGTCGTGATGCTGGGTTTCAACAGCCCCGCCCTGGCGACCATTGCGCACCGGCCGGCGGTCACGGTCGGCCAGGCAGGCCAAGACCCCCATCACTGCCGGGAGCACGGGCACCACGACGAGTGCGAGGACGGGGTCGGCGTCGTGGGCCCCACGGGCCCGGCGGGGCCGGCGGGCGCGGCGGGCCCAGCCGGTCCGACGGGCTCAACAGGCGACACAGGTGCAACAGGTGCAACCGGACCTCAGGGCGCGACCGGCGAATCGGGCGCCTCGGGTGCGACCGGGGCGACGGGCCCTGCGGGAGCCACGGGCCCGACCGGGCCACCGGGAGCGGACGGCGCCACCGGCCCCGCAGGCACCACCGGGCCGGCCGGCCCCACGGGTGCAACCGGGGCAACAGGCACAACGGGCGCAACGGGCGCAACCGGTGCAACCGGACCTGCCGGGACCGCGGTCACCGTCGGCGCGAGCATCTACTCCACCACCAGCCAGGTCATCCCCAGCGGCACGCCCACTCAGATCACCTTCGATGGCGCGGCCTACGACACGGACGCGATGTTCGATCCGATGACATCGACGTTGGTGGTCAAGACTCCCGGCCGGTACCTCCTCAAGGCGAGGATCCTGTGGAGCCTCGCCGCTTCGCCCGACGGCGGGTTCCGCGAATTGTCCATCACCGTCAACGGCATCAAGGCCGCCTATGACTTTTCGGACGCCGCGGACTTGGGGGGCAACCTCGGCAACTCGCAGGACGTGTCCACGATCATGCGTCTGAACATCGGTGACAAGGTCGGCCTCGAGGCCAACCAGGCCACCGGAAGTGACGGTTCCTCACTCCAGTTCGCCACATCAGCACAGCGCCTGGCACCACAGCTGCAGGCGGAGCGGCTGGCACCGTAGTTTGCATTCGAGGCTGCCGATCAACAGGTCGGCAGCCCTCGGAGACAGCTCCGCATGACCTACCACCCCCGCCCGACGATCGGCTGCTGCCGCGGCTTCCGTCCGGGCTGACACATGTCACCTACTGGGCGGCGAGTTCGGCGTTCGCCCTGGCTGTGACGTGGGCGAGCGCGCGGGCCGCGATCTCGCGTTCGGTCGCCGGGAGGTCTCCGTACAGCCGCTCGGCCAGCCCGGCCACGACGCCGGTGAACCCTCGCTGGAGGCTGGCACCCTTGTCGGTGATGGACAGTCGGGGGCCGTCGATCAGGCCGGCATCGGCGAGTTCGTCGAGCAAGGCGAGTGCCTCCGGCTCGCCGATCTTGAGCGTCGCGGTCACGCGGTCGACGGCACCGGCACGGTCGAGCCCGTCGGAGACGGCTTTGAGCGCCACGGACTGGTGGAAGGTCAGGCCCGAGGCGGCGAGGAGCCGGTCCCGCACAGCGGCGATCGCGTGGTACGCGATGCCGATCGTCTGGCCGTTGAGGAGGGCGACTGAGGAGTTGGCGGTGGACGTCATGGTGTCAATCTCCTTGCGAGCGAGGCATGTTGGATACCCAATTATCAACCGGAGAGCTCTCCGGTTGACTTGCCGGAACACTAAGTGGAGAGCTCTCCGATTTTCAAGAGTTAACCGGAGGGGTCTCCGCTACGTCCGCTACGCTGCTCCGCATGACCGCCCCGATCGAGCGCGCCGACGCCGCCCGCAATCGCCTCCGCATCCTCGACGCCGCCCGACACCTCCTCGCGACGGACGGCTTCGCCGAACTGTCCCTGGACGCGGTGGCCAAGGAGGCCGGAGTCGGGGTCGGCACGGTCTATCGGCGCTTTCACAACCGACCGGGGCTCGTCTACGCGCTGATCGAGGACAACGAGACGCGCTTCCAGGAGGCGTTCACGCGGCATTGCGAGGATGAGGCCCCGTCGGCACATGACCGGCTGCGCACCTTTCTGCACGGCATGGCCGACCTCGTGGACGACAACCGGGAGTTGCTGCTCCTTGCGGAGGCGAGCGCGCCGGCAGGGCGTTACCGCAGCGCCCCCTTTCGCCGGCACCACGAGCAGATCGTCGGCATGGTCACCGAACTCGCGCCCGGCGCGGACGCCCCCTACCTGGCGGATCTGCTCCTCATGGCGTATACGCCGGGCCTGTTCGACCATCAGCGCACCGAGCGCGGCTGGGACGTGGACCGCATCAAGCGCGGTCTCGACGCGCTGATCACCGGCATCGGGGCCGCCGAGGCGGCCGATCAGCGGTCGTCGTAGCCGACCGGAGGCATCCGTGATCAAACTTGCGTTCCTTGCGGTGGTTGCGTCTCTCGCCGTATGGCTGATGGGCCGCAAGCGGCAGCAGAGGTCGACCTCGGTCGCCGCGGGAGAACGAACCGGAGTGCCCTGCCTGCTCAAGAGGCCGGGACAGGGATCTCGCTGGAGGGCAAGACGCCTGCTGATGGGTGGGGGTCCCCTGGTCTGGAAGTCCTCTTTGGGCAGGAAGGAATACGCTCTCCCGGCCGAGCCACGTCAGTCCGGGTCCCGCTCTACCTCACTCCGCGAGGCGGTGGCGCTCAACCCGCGATCCCGGATCGTGGAAATCGATTCGTCCGACGGCGACATCCTGATCGCGGTCATGCCGGAGGAACTGGACCACGTGATCAAGGCTTTGAAGAGCGTGTAGCTGCTGCTGACGCCGGCGTAGTGGCGTGTTTCAGCGCCGTCCGACAGCTTCCTGGACTGCGGATCCGACCGGGCGCCTGGCCATCTGAGGCCCAGGACCCGCCCCGCCGCGCTCCCGGGCCGACCGCCGCCGCCCACCTGACGTCAGGCGCCCCCGGGCCGGCCGCCCCCATCACCCCGGGACTCGGACCCCCTCCAGCCGCCGGTCAGCGCGCCACCCCAACAGGCCGCGCACGGTGCGATGTCAGTGGTCGCCACTAGGTTCTTACATGTCCCGCCGTTCAGGCGTGGGCCTTCCCTTACCCTTCCCATGCCCTGAGGAGATCTGCGTTGTCCCACTGGGAGACTTCGAGTCTGACGCGGGTGCTGCAGCCCGCTCGCCCACGGAAGCTGGCCAAGGTTCCGTTCGTGGAGCTGGCCGACGGGCGCCTGCAGGGTGTGGTGTCCAGCGGATCGGACATCGCCCGGGTCTACGTTTCGTCGGTCGCGGTCGCCGACTACGCCTTCTCGTGCAGCACCAACAACAACCGGCCCTGCGGCGGTGCTCGGGGCTCCTTCTGCAACCACATCCGCGCCCTCATCGGTGAGGCGGTGCTGCAGTACGGAGCGGAGCGCGTCGCCCGGTATCTGAAGGTCGAAACGGCCGACGAGCAGCTGAACGCGGCGGGCGTCACCAGCGCCATGTCCGCCACCCGCCCTTCGGCCGCGGCCGGCGGAACCGCGGCCGCCGCACCGGTGTTCAGCCGGTTCCTGCGGCATCTGTCCTACCTCGAACTCCAGCCGTCGACCGATCCGTTGCCCGAGATGCAGTGGTTCCCGCCCACCCGAGAGGTGGCCTGATGCATGCCGACCTGCTCACCGAGCCGGTTCCGGGCCTCGAAGAGGCACTCGCCGCCGTCGACGGCTTCGACGCCCTTCTCACCGACGGGCTCCTGCGGCCCCGGCCCGCTCAGACCGGTGATCTGATCGCGTTCGCCCATGCCGTCGCGGGCACCCCGCTGGCCACCCGAGTCGGCGAGGCGGCGGAGAAGGCCGCGGCGGGCGCCGCCGGGGAAGAGCACTTCCTGGCCCTCGCCGCCGCCCGCGTCGCCCTCTTCGGCTCCGTCCACGACGCGCTCGTCGCGCGGGTGCACGCGGCAACGGGCCGGGCGAGCGCCGATGACGCACCCCGGCCGGTGCCCAGCGGCGAGCCGGTCAACGTGCTGGCCGCCGCCCGGTCATGGCTGTGCGATCTCGCGCGCACCGGTTGGCGGGGACTGGACCACGAGATCGTGTCCGGGGCGGCCCCCGTCGTCTCGGCGATGCTGCCGGACCCGGCTCTGCGCCGCCTGGCTGTCCTGCTCGACGGCTTCGCCACCGAGCTTGCGGCCAGCTGCCCCGGTACCGCGCTCGAGCGGATCCCGGAGCGCCGCTGGGCCGACCTGTGGTCGCGCGCTCTGCTGCTGACACTGCCCGGAGCGGCCGTGGCGGCGACCACGGACACGGTGACCGGTCGTCTTCTCCCTCTCGGCGTCGATCTGCACGAGCACGCCACGGCCGTACAGGCGCAGGTCCACGCCGTGCTGGAGCCGGCCGACGGTGGCAGCGCCCGACTGGTGCGCGCCTCCGTCTCGGCACCGAAGCCGGACACCGTCGTCGGTGCGGGTCTGTGGCAACTCCTCCGCCCCCACATGTCGCTTCTCGCCGCTGTCGGCGAGGGCGGGACGATGGATCTGGTCGGGATGCCCGTCACGGCCGAGGGTGACCTGATCTGGGACGACGCCCTGGCCCGCGCGGGCGAGCCGGCCGATCCCTTCGTCACCGCGCGGGTCGTCCTTCCCACGGCGGCCGACGCCGTCCCCGCTCCCCTGGACCGGCACCCCGCCCGGATCGCGACCCCCGTGTTCCTCGAGGGTTACGTCACGTCCCAGGACGACGACGTGCTGACGTTCACCGTCGCCGGACATCCGCTCACCGTCGACACCGACCGCATTCCGGCCGCCGGCCCTCTCACCCCGGAGAACGTCGCCGCGTCCCGGGCGTGCATCGGCCTCCTGCGCTGGGACGCCGGTGCGTTCCGCGTACAGCCTCTCGCGGTCGAGACGACCGTGCGGAAGAAGACCTTGGCGATCCACGCCGGATCCTGGGCCGGAGGAACCACCGACAAGGCAGGCGTCAAGGCCGAGAAGGCCGCCACCGACGCCGTGGCCGTGCTGCGGGAGCGAGCGGGAAGGCTGTTGCGCGCATGACCGACCCCACTCCCGAGACCGAGACCCCGCCGGCCGACGCGGATGAGAACCGGCGCCAGGTGCTGTACTGGCGGCTGCTGGCCCGCCTCTTCGACCCGGAGGAGCAGCCGGGTCTGGAATCCGCGAGCCTCGCCGTCGTCGAGGACATCGGACTGCCGCCGGGCCTGCTGGATCCGCAGGCCTCCGTCGACTCCGTCGTGCAGCGCCACCCCGAACTGGCAGACGAGTTCGACGGGCTGATGGTGCCCGAGGACGGCGACGAACCACGCGACCGAGCGGCCGAGGTACGCCGCGCGGCATTGCTGTCGAAGGTCCTGCTCAACGTGTTCGCTTCCCCGTCCGGATCCGTCAGCGCCGGGCAGCTCGCCGGCTGGCAGTCCGACGCGGGTTGGCTGGAGCGTGCCCTCGGGTGCCGGCCCGGTGACCTCCGCGGGGGTCGCGCCGGGGCGGGGACGGGCGGGCCCGGCGTCAGCCCGTACGGCACGGGCGGGCGCGGCCGTACGCCGGACCTGAGCCGGCTGATTCCGCAGATCGGGCCTGAGCTCGGCGCCATCGAGGCGGACCTCGTCAAGCGGATGCACCTGCGAGAGGTGCTCGCCGATCCGAAGCTCGCGTCCCGGCTCACGCCCAGCATGTCGCTGATCGAGCAGCTGCTGCGGGACAAGAACAACCTCTCCGGGGTGGCGCTCGCGAACGCCAAGGCGCTGATCCGACGGTTCGTCGACGAGGTCGCCGAGGTGCTGCGTACGCAGGTGGAGAAGGCTTCCGTCGGGGAACTGGACCGCTCGATCCCACCCAAGCGGGTGTTCCGGAACCTGGATGTGAACCGGACGATCTGGAAGAACCTGACCAACTGGAGCCCGGAGGAGGAGCAGTTGTACGTCGACCGCCTCTACTACCGGCACACCGCTCGCAAGACGACGCCCCAGCGGCTGATCGTGGTCGTGGACCAGTCGGGCTCGATGGTCGACTCGATGGTGAACTGCACCATCCTCGCCTCGATCTTCGCCGGGCTGCCGAAGGTGGACGTCCACCTCATCGCCTACGACACACAGGCCCTCGACCTCACTCCCTGGGTGCACGACCCGTTCGAGACCCTTCTGCGAACCCAGCTCGGCGGCGGCACCGACGGCACTGTCGCCATGGCGCTCGCCCAGCCGAAGATCGCCGAGCCCCGTAACACCGTCGTGGTGTGGATCTCCGACTTCTACGAATGGCGCGGTGAGGAACTCTTCGCCTCCATGGCGGCCGTGCATCGCTCCGGGGCCAAGTTCATCCCGGTCGGTTCGGTGACCAGCGCCGGCCGAGGCAGCGTCAACCCGTGGTTCCGGGAGCGCTTCAAGGATCAGGGCACCCCCGTGCTCTCCGGCCACATCCGCAAGCTCGTCCACGAGCTGAAGACCTTCCTCACCTGACCACTTCTTCCTGCGCCGCACGACGGCGGCGCGCCCCGAGACCTGCGGCCCCGCGCCGCCTCAGACCTGCACGAAAGGCACCGAACATGTCCGACCTGCTGCGCGCTCCCGCCGAGATCAAGTACGCCGAGGAACTCGACTGGCTGGAGTCGATCGACGACAACCCCAAGCCGTTCTCCTGGCGGCTGTCCCCGAAGATGGTCCGGCTGTTCATCCTCGGCTCCGAGCGCGCCGACGGCCTCGACCGCGAGATCCCGCAGAAGTGGTTCGGCGACCGCAGCTTCGTCGAGCGCTCCATCGTCACCCTCGCCTCCGACCGCGGCCTGCTGCTCATCGGCGACCCCGGTACCGGCAAGAGCTGGCTCGCCGAACTCCTGTCCGCCGCGATCAGCCGGAACTCCACTCAGGTCGTGCAGGGCACGGCCGGCACGACCGAGGACCACATCAAGTACTCCTGGAACGTGTCCATGGTCATCGCCAAGGGCCAGTCGCGTGAGTCGATGATCCCCTCGCCGATCATGACCGCGATGGAGACCGGCACCATCGGCCGCTTCGAGGAGCTCACCCGCTCCACCAGCGACGTACAGGACGCCCTCATCTCGATCCTGTCCGAGAAGTACATCTCGGTCCCCGAACTCGACAGCGCGGACGGCGAGAACATCGTCTTCGCCAAGCCCGGCTTCTCGATCATCGCCACCGCCAACAGCCGCGACCGGGGCGTCAACGACCTTTCCTCGGCGCTCAAGCGCCGCTTCAACTTCGTCCGAATCCCGGTCGTGACGAACAAGCAGAGCGAGACGGAGATCGTCCGCTTCCGCACCGAGGAACTCCTGCGCCGCCACCAGATCGAACTGGACGTCCCGCCGAACCTGCTGGATGTCCTGCTGCAGAGCTTCGCCGACCTGCGCGCCTCGGCGACCGCTGCCACCAGCGACGACGAGAAGCTGGAGTCCGCGCTGTCCACCGCCGAGCAGATCGGCGTCCTGGAGGACGCCATCCTGCACTCCAACTTCTTCGGCGAGCGCGCCCTCACCGCCCGCACGCTCGCCTCCTCCCTCGTCGGCTCCCTCGCCCGCCGCGAGCCCGAGGACCTGGCCATCCTCAACAAGTACCTGCACGGCGTCGTCGAGCCCCGCGGCAAGGAGGAAGGCGGCCTGTGGCCGGAGTTCCTCGACGGCGGCCGCGACGCGATCGCGAGCCTGTCGTGAGCGGCCACCAGGAAGGAACCTTCGAGGCACTCCGCGTCCAACTCCAGGAGGCAGCAGCCGCGTTCGCCGACGGACCGGCCGCCCTGGAGGGCATCCTTCTCGGCCTCGTCGACGACGTCGACCGCGCCGCGCGCGAGCCGCTGGAGATCTTCCCGGTCTGCCACCACTCCCCCGCCTCCGCGCTCGCGATGGCACGCCGGCTGCGGGAGAAGCAGCCGAAGGTCGTGTACCTGGAGCTGTGCGAGGACATGACCCCCCTGCTCACCGAACTGCGTAACTGCAGGCTCCCCGTCGCGGTCCAGGCGTTCGCGTCCCGGCTCGACGGCTTCCCGGAGGAGTGGGCACCGCTGTCCGTGGTCGCCCCGATCACCGAGGCGTCGGCCGAGTACCAGGCGATCGCGTACGCGCTGGACACCCCGGGGGTGGAGCTCGTCCTCGTGGACCGCTCCTCGGATCATGTCTTCCAGTGGGACACGCGCCGCGGCCGGACGGAGAACGCGGAAGCGGACGCGCCGACGGCCGAGGAGGAGGCCGCGCTGCACGGAGATGCGGTCGGCGTGGAGATCGGCGACCTGCGGCCGCGGTTCGCCGAACTCGAGGAGCACCTGCTGCGGCACGGCAGGGTGCGGCACTGGTCGGAGTGGTGGCACCAGTACGTCGAACTGCCGCTGGGTGACAGCGACCACGACACGTACCGCCAGGCCATGTTCCTCATCGGGAGCCTCTTCCGGCGTCTGGCCCCCGGGGACGCGGAGCGCGTCCGGGTCGACGAGGACCGCGAGCGCTACATGTGGACGCGGATGCGCGAGCACCTGGCCGCGACCGGCACGGACCCGGCGGACTGCATGTACGTCTGCGGCGCCTTCCACGCCGCCAGCCGCGTGGCGGAGTTCGGCGTGGACGGCGGCGACACCTTCGAGATCAGCCCCCGCACCGGCACCACCTGGCAGTACGGCCTGATCCCCTCGAGCCACGCGGCGATCGAGGCGCAGTTCGGGCTCGCCGCAGGCTCGGTGTCGATCGCGGCGACCGTGTGGGCGAAGAACCTCAAGCGCACGCGTGTCGAGCCCTTCCGGCTGGCGGGACAGGCAGGAGCGAAGAAGACGCGGCCGAAGAAGACCTCGGCCGTGGCGAGCGTGACGAGTGCCGAGCCGGCGGACATGCTCACCGGTTTCCTTCGGAGGCCGCCGGTCCTGGACCGTCTGGACGAGGCCGAACTGCTCGGCTGGTCCGTGGACATCGTGCGCGCCGCCCGCCGTAACGGATACCTCGCCTCCACCGCCGACGCCATCGCCGTCTTCGAGACGTCGATCCTGCTCGCCGGGATGCGGGACCGGGCCAAGCCCACCCCGTACGACTTCCAGGACGCGGCCGTCACCTGCATCGAGAAGGACACCGTGCCCGGGCGGCGCGACGTGCGCCGCCTCGTGGAGATCATGATGGGCGGGGACCGGATCGGTCAGGTCGGCTACGAAGCCCTGCCGCCGCTCGCCCGCGACGTCCACGACCGTCTCGCTCCGCTCGGGCTGAAGCTCGAGGCACGAGGGGTGAAGCGGGCGCTGCTGGACATCGCCGGCCGCCCCGAGCTGGAGCGCTGCTCCGATGTGCTGTGGATGCTGCGGTACCTGATGCCCCACGGAGCCGCTCGCCCCATCATGGGCGAGCGGACCCTCGGCGAACGCCCGATCCAGGAGTCGTGGGACCTCGCGCTCGGCACCCACCAACGCGCCCTCATCGAACTCGGCTACGAGGGCGTCAGCGTGGAACAGGTCCTGGAACAACGACTGCGCCGCGCGGCGTACGGTCCGCAGGCCACCGCCGCCACCGTTCTCCAGGCCGTCGAGGACGCGACCCTCCATCTGCGCAGCCGTCGCCTCGCCGACGAACTGGGCACGCGCGCCTTGGAGGTGCTCGCGGCCGAGCGGAGCGTCGACGGAGCGCCCGAGGTACTCCGCCGCGTGCGCCGGCTCCTGGCGTACTACCGGACGAGCGAGCCGGTGCTGCCCCCATGGATCGAATCCTTCGTGAAAACGGGCTACGCGCACTACTGCACACTGCTGCCGACCGCGTTCGCCGACGAGGACGCGGGCGTGCGGCAGGTGGCCGCGATGCTCGGCTTCCTGTTCAGCATGGAGTCACTGGCGCTGTCCCTGGGCTGCGACCGCACCCAGCTCGAACTCGCGGTCGCCCAGTCCCACCCGGAGGACCCGTCCAAGACCGCGCTCCTGTGGGCCTCGCAGACCCAGCTCGGAACCATGAGCCGGAGCGAGCTCAGGGAGCGCTGCGACGACCTCCTCACCAACCCCTTGGCCCTGCCGACGTACCCCCGCTATCTCAGCGGCTTCCTCCACGCCCTGGAGCCCGCGCCCGGCCTCACCGACTTCGTCGTGGAAGCGGTGTCGAACGCCTTCGGCCGGCTTCCGGACCCGGTACTCCTGCCCTGGCTGCCGACCCTGATCACCACCCTGCGATCCAGCGGCGCGGAGCTGGCCCCGCTCCTCATCCGCGAGGCCGGACGGATCTTCCCCTCACGGCTCGGGGCGCTGGACAGCTGGATCCCGCCGTGGCGGGAGACGCCCCAGCCGGTCCGCAACCGCGCCACGTCCGCCCCGGGAGGCGGCGACCGCGCGATCCTGCTCGACGCCCATCCCGCGACCTGCGATGCGGTCGCCGCGCTGCTCGGGTGCGAGGGGCCTTGGGAGCCGGCCACGAGTGCTCCCTCCGGATCGGCATTGGTGGGACGTCACCCCGCCACGGCAGAAGCCGTCGAACTCCTGCTGACCCGGATCTGACATCCGACATGGAGCACGCAGGAGCCTGCCGTCCACCCGGCCCGGCTCCTGCGTGGGCCGTCCACCCGGCCCGGCTCCTGCGTGCCGGCGTGCTCCTGCCCGACGGGGCGCTGCCCCGCCGCACCGGGAAGGTGCTCGGATCGCCCTCGGCACGAGGGTCGTCGGTGGCGGAAGGAACCTCCTGGCACCAGATCCGACGGGCCGCCGATGCCGGTCGGATCAGGTGAGAGACGACACCCGCTCGGACTGCGGTGGCGGACCGGGCGGTGTGCCATCACCGAACGGCCGCCCGCCGAGGTGTTCCCGACCGTGCGGGGTCAGCCAGCCGCTGGTGTCCGGGCCCTTCGGGACGATCCCGCTGGGGTTGATGGTGCGGTGCACCACGTAGTAATGGGCCTTGATCTCCTCGAAGTCGATCGTGTCGCCGAATCCGGGCGTCTGGAACAGGTCCCGCGCGTAGGCCCACAAGGCGGGTAGCTCGGTCAGCTTCTGCCGGTTGCACTTGAAATGGCCGTGGTAGACGGCGTCGAACCGGACCAGTGTCGGGAAGAGCCGGACGTCGGCCTCGGTGATGGTGTCGCCCACCAGGTAGCGCCTGCTCCTCAGCCGCTCCTCCAGCCAGTCCAGCCGCTCCCACAATTGCTGGTACGCCTTGTCGTACGCCTCCTGCGAGCTTGCGAAGCCACACTTGTAGACACCGTCGTTCAGGTCCTGGAAGACCTTGCCGGCCACGTCGTCGATCTCGTCGCGCCACTTGTCCGGGTACAGGTCCGGCGCGCCGTCCCGCTGGTGGGCGGCCCACTCGTGCCCCAGGTCGAGCGTCATCTGCACGAAGTCGTTGGTCACCACCTCACCGGTGGGGACGTCGACGATCGCGGGCACCGTGATGCCACGCGGGTAGCCGGGCTGACGCGCGAAGAACGCCTCCTGCAGCCGTTCGATGCCGAGCACCGGGTCCTTGCCGCCCGGGTCCAGATGGAACGACCAGCTCCGCTCGTCGTGCAGCGGCCCGGCGACCCCCATCGACAGCACGTCCTCGAGGCCCATCAGGCGCCGGACGATCACCGCCCGGTTCGCCCACGGGCAGGCCCGGGCAACGATCAGGCGATAGCGCCCGGGTTCCACGGGATAGCCGTCGCGGCCGTCGGCCGTGATCCGTGTCGTGATGTAGTTCCTGTCCCGCTTGAACTCACCGTCACCAGCCATGTACCGAGCCTATCCATCCGTGGCGTTCGTGGAACTCGTACGGACCTCATGCATCGGATCTCAGCCACCCCGGCACACTGAGCGCTGAAGCGCGGCAGCGAGTTCGCCGACGGCCCGGTCGAAGCGTGCGCGGTAAACGCCGCCACCGCGATGCGGGCGTTGCGGGCAAGCGCCGGCGCATCGAGGCTTCCGCCCCGTCGATCTTGATCACGGACGGTCAGGCATGATGCCTGGGTGAGCAGCATCGTTGAGTTCTTCGTGGCGCCGGATGACGCGTCCGCGGCTCTGGCCCTTCGGACCGGGCCACGACGCGCATTCGAGTCGCTGTCCTTCGGCAACTTCGATGCCGACGAAGCTGTGGTCGAGTGGGAGTGCCTTCTCGCGCACGGCAGCTTCGAGGAACTCGTCGAGGCGGGTGAGCCTCGCAGCGTCGCCCAGGACGACAGCGGGTGCGTCGTCTTCGCCCTTTCGCCACGTCTGTCCGCCGCACTCGCCGAAGCCGATCACTCCAGGTTGCAGAACGTGGCTGTCGCGTGGTCCCTGCAGCGCGCGGAAGACGGTGAGGTCATCGACACGGAGATCGCCCGCGTGATCCTGGGGGATCTGGCCGCTCTCGTCAGCACTGCCCGGCGCCGGGGCCAGGACGTGTACTGCTGGGTCGCGTAGGGGTTCACGTTCGGAGCCGGATCCCGAGGGACGCCACGCGTTCCAGGGTGCTGACCGTGCGACCAGGTGACGGCGGTACGGCTCTACGCCGAGGCGAACGTACGACCGGATGTCCGGTCACGCCACCTGTACTTCGGGCGAAGCTGCACCGCCGCACTGTCACACGAGCAGCGCCCCTCACCTGGCTGGGAGGGGCGCTTCGTCATGCTTGTCACCACCCTGCCGCATCGCCTGGTTGCGAGCGGAGGGGTGCGTGCGCCGAGCGGGTCAAGTAGCCCGGCGCACACCGTTCAGGGGTCCCTTCCAGGTGCCTGGCCACCGTCGTCCGGCGGACCGTCACCTGCGGGTGGTGTCAGCCGCGGCGGTGGTCGCGGTGGTGGTCGTGGTGGTGGTTGCCCCAGGACTTGGTGTCGATGGTGCGGCCGTGGTCGTCGCGGAGGGTGGCCTTGTCGCGGTCGTTGTCCCAGACGTAGTTGCGGCGGTCCTGGTAGAGGTCGGTGCGGCTGTCGCGGCCCTCGCCGGTGTGGATCCGGATCGTGGAGCGGCCGGCGAGGCGGACGTCGCGGAACCGGTAGCGGTTGCCGTCGTTGTCACGCAGGGTCCAGCCGTCCAGGTTCACAGCGCGACGGCTGTTGTTCGTGATCTCGACCCATTCGGCGTTCAGCGACCGGTTGGAGCGGTTGTCGCGTCCGGGGCTGTCGGCCTGCACGCGACTGATCTCGACCTTCGGCTGCTGGCGGTGGCGGTCGTCGTCGTGAGCGGCGACGGCCGGCAGAGCTGTGGCCGAGACGATGGCGCCGGCGGCCAGCGCGGTCGCCGCGATGCGGCGGGTGGTCGAAGAAGCAGACATGGGTGATGTCCCCTCAAGAGCAGTGCCCCACCAGCCATTCGAGCTGGTGGATGCGGTTGGGTTGTCTCGGTCCGGTGTGGCCGAGGACCCGAACTCTGCGGCCTTTTCGGACACGTCGACAGGCCGACCGGACCCAGTTACCAAATGCGGACATTTCTGTAACTATCAGATTCACAGAGCACGCAAATGCCGCAGAGTGGCCCTGGCATTCGCTGCCCGCTACACCCACCCGTTCAATGATCAACGGCAAGCCCTTACCGGCTCCGGAGCGCGGACCGCCGCGTCGCCCGGCACACTCCCCCAACTGGCGGAGGGGCCTGCGTAACAGCCGTTCCGCACGATTCTTCGCACAACCAGGGCGACCTCGCACACAAAGGCGACCGGCCCTCAGCGGTCCCGCCCGAGGGGGAGGTCAAAGACTCTTGAGGAGGTCGTCGAGCGGGGCCGGTACCTGCGCGGGGCCGAGGGCCTCCACCAGGAGACCGCCGTAGCGGATCTTGCGACCCTTCTTCGTGCCCAGGAAGCGCCGCAACTGCTGGTGACGGGGCCGATCCTGCTGTGCCGGCTGGCTCAGGAAGGTCTGCCAAGGGCGCAGGTCGCCCTCGGCCCGGATGATCTCCTCGACCCTCGCCGTACCGAGCGCTTGGATGAGCTCGTCCTCCAGGTCGGCCACGCACACGAAGAAACCCGCGCGTGGCGCCCCGGACCGCTCCAGGCCGCGTTCGTAATAGCGCTGCTCGCGCTCGTCACACAGTCCTGTCAAACGCAGGCCGAGACCGGGCGGCCCGAGAAGGCCGGCGTAGCGGCCGACGTTCATCGCCCCGCCCATCGACACGACGCACACTCCTTCGGCGGCGAGGTCCCGGCCACGCCGTACGGCCAGCGTCTCGACGGCCGCGAGGTCACTCAGCCCTTCCAGCAGCACCGCCGTCCGCAGCCCCAGCTGCCTGGCCAGCTCACTCGCCGGTCCGCCGGGACCGCCCGCCGCCCATCGATCGACCGCATCCCGGAACGCCCACATGTCCACCATGAAGCGAGTCTGCACGCCCACCGACCGGCGCGGCATCGCATTATTCGAACGCCTGACTAGGCACGCTTGATGACCGCGACGCCGGTGGGGATGCTGGTGACCGCGACGTTGACGGCGGGGCCGGTACGAGCGCGGGCACGGCCTGCCCGGACCGGCCGAGCGCGCACGACTCCTGCGCAGCGTGTTCGAGGCCGGCCAAGTCGACCCGCGACAGCGGGAGTTGGTGGTTCAGTGCCTGTACGGTTGTCGATGGGATCGGCTCCGAGGCGAGCGCGGAGTCCGGCACGACCAGCCCTGGCTCGAGCGACGCCGCTCTACCCGCCACCACCAGCGGCGCGCCCGGACCCTGCCCCCGGAGTCGCCGCTGTCACTCGGCGATTTCCGTGCGCTCCCACCACTCGTAGACGGAGAGCTCACCTTCCGGGCCGTTCTGAACCCGTGAAGTGGCCTTGAAGTGTTCGTATCCGCCACGGTGTGGGATCTTCAGATCCTCGCCCGGCTCGGCCACCGGCACGACCCGCTCCGCCAGGTCGTCCGGCCCGCCCACAAGTGCCGCCATGATCGTCATGGGCTCCAGTCTCACCAACCACCCGACGCTGCGCACCCCGACGCGCCGCCTCCGTACGCCGCGCACCCCGCATACGGAGGAACCCGAGTGTCCCCAGGTCGGCAGCGCCTTGCGGCGGCGGAGCCCCGGGCGCTAGGCGCGCAGCCCCGTGACCTCGCCCACGTGGCGTAGGCTCGGGTCGAGCAGGATTCCGTGCAGTTGCTGGAAGACCTGGCGGGCCGCCACCGCGTTCCAGTCCGTCGGGAGCAGTTCGGTGGGCAGACCCGGGTCCAGGTAAGAGCATGTGCCGGGTGTTCGACTTCTGCTTCGTGACGCCGTTGTCGCGCAGCGAGAGGTCCAGGGTCATGGGATCCGGGATCGCGTCGGCGGTGACGACCACCGGGCCGAAAGGCGCGTACGAATCCTGCCCCTTGGAGAAGAACCACTGGCCGGAGCGGCGCTGGTCGCGTGCGCTGATGTCGTTGACGATGCTGAAGCCGAAGATGTGGTCGTACGCGTCCTCCTCGCTCACCCGGGAGGCGGTGCGGCCGATGACGATGGCGAGAGCTGATCTCGCACAGTTCGGCGAGTTCGGTGGAGCGCAGCAGCGGCATAGCGGTGACAGTCACACCGCCGGCCTTGAGAACGCCGAACCACGCGGCCACGAGCCAGGGGTTGTTGGGGCCGCGCAGCAGGACGCGGTTTCCGGGCCGGAGCCCGTGGTCCTCGGTGAGCACCTGGGCGACCTGGTCGGCGCGCTGCTGGAGCTCGCCGTAGGTCCAGCGCTCGGTCGGGGTCAGCAGACAGGGACGGTCGGGGCCCCAGCGCTCGACGGCGTCGTCGAGCAGGCGGCGGGCGCAGTTGATCCGGTCGGGATAGTCCAACTCCAGCAGATCGAAGTGGAGTTGAGGCCAGAGGGCGAAGTCGGGAAGCCGGTCACGTCAGAAGGAATCGGCATGCGCCGAAGGGGAGAGCTCCCTGGGGCGGCACCTCAATCAGGGAGCAGCGGGGAGATGAGGCAAGTATCTCGATAATTTGGCGGCCGCCAATTTCCGCGATATCTCGAAGTCCCGCAGCGCCACCCGAACAGCTCAGGCGAGGGGGACCCGCACTCGCACGCACTTGCCCAACCCATGTGCTAGTACGGCGAGTTCACCGCCCACCTCGGCGGCCATCAGCTCGATCAGAAGCAGACCTCGACCGCCCTCGGCATCCGGATCGACCTCCACGGCGGGATCGGGCAGCTGAGGCAGGGCAGCCACCCCGTCGGCGACCTGTAGGCACAGCCAGCCCCCACCGCAGGTGACGCCGACTCGCATCCGACCGGTCGCGGCAGCGGCGTGCTGGACGACATTGCCGACGAGCTCACTGACGGCCAGAAGGAAGGTGTCCGCGACGTCGGCGGCGATCCGCCAGCCCTCGAGCAGGACGCGGACGCGCGTACGGACCAGCGGAACGGTTGCCGCGGTGGGCTCGGGCACCCAGCGAACGAAGGCCCGGGTGGGAGCTGGGACCGGAGCGTGATCCGCGCCGCACCCCTGGACGCAGCCCGAGGCCGACGGTTGCGCAGGGACCGGAACATGGGGTGCGGGATGAGCGGTGGCGGTGAGCATGACGCGCTCCCAGAGGGGGACACGCGACGCAACCGCCTGGTCACTCGTGTAACTAACCCAAGAATCAGAGAGCTGTCGGGCTTGTCGTCAGCGGAAATGCGTCGCTAGAGTTTTGATAACACGTGTAACACGTTACGTCTCCCCGGGCGCCACGCGCAAGCATTTCGGACAAAGCGCTACGAACCCCGGGTCCGGCAGAAGGGCCGCAATGACGCAATCCCACCCGGCCGAGCTCGATCTGGCCGACATGACCTGGCCGCCCCCGCCCTACCACCCCCCGGTACCGCCAGTGACGGACGAGCACGGGGTGCGCCGCTTCGACGGGGTCACCTACGCCACCACACCCGGCTACCGTCCCCGGCTTCTCGACGTCCAAGTCCCGGCCGGAGAGGGGCCGTTCCCCGCGGTCGTCTGGATCCACGGCGGCGGCTGGCTGGACGGCGACCGGCGCTACCCGCCGCCGACCGTGCCGGCCGCGCTGCTGCACGGATCGGTCCTGGCCGCCGGGCTCGCGCTCGTCTCCATCGACTACCGGCACAGCCTCGAAGCCCCCTTCCCGGCCCAGCTGCACGACGTGAAGGCCGCGATCCGGTACGTCCGCCGCTTCGCCGGCGAACTCGGCATCGACCCGGACCGGATAGCCGTCTGGGGCGAGTCGGCGGGCGGTCACCTGGCGGCACTGGCCGGCCTCGTCGGCCCGGGCAGTGCGAACGCCGAAGCGCTGGAGGGCGCGCACGGGGTGGCCACCGGAGACACCGGCGTCCGGGCCGTCGTCGACTGGTACGGGGTCTCCGACCTCCCCGCCCTGGCCGGGCACCCACTGCCGGGAATGCCCCCGGGCGGCGAGTTCCCCGACCCGTACGACGCTCTGCTCGGCGGCACCGAGGCGGAGCGCCCGGCGCTCGCCCTGGCCGCGAGCCCGGTGACGTACGCGCAGGACTCGACCCCGCCGCCGTTCCTGCTGATCCACGGCACGCGGGACGGACTGGTCCCGTTCAGCCAGAGCGAGGTGCTCGCCGAAGCCCTGGTGGGCGCGGGTGGAGACGTGACCCTGCGGCCCGTCGAGGACGCCGACCACATCTTCCTGGGCTCCCCCGACATCCCGGAGATCGTCGCGGAGAGCGTCGCGTTCCTGGCCCGGCACCTGAGCCCAGGGGTCTGAGGCTCCCGCCCGGCCCCTGCCCCCGCTCCCCCACCCACAGCCGGTCCCCTTGCCGGCTCCATCCCCCCTTCCGACGCGCTCCAGTTCCGTCGCTGTCCCGTTCTGTCGCAGTCCCGTTCCGCCGAGGGGCCCGGCCCGTCCGGGCCCCTCGGGTACGTCGACCATCCAAGGCCCGCGGACCCATCCCCCGCGGTCGCGAGAGGCACCCATGTCCACGAATTCGGCCACCCCCTCCCCCCTCACCGAAAGACCGCCCGCCTCCACGGCGGCCCCACGCCGCCGCACCGGTGTCCTCGTGGCGGGGCTCCTGCTGCTCGGCATCGCCACGCTGCCGGCCTTCGTCGTCCGGCCGAACCCGACGAACCCGCCGTTCCAGGGCCTCGACGACCAGTGGCTGGCCTGGATGGGCGGCCCGCACGACGGGCCGTACGCCGTACTGGCCGCGGCCCTGAACTGGTTCGGCGGCCCGCTGGGCGTCGTCGTACCGCTCGCCCTGCTGTTCTTCCTGCTCCTGCGCAGGCGCTGGGCCTCGGTCGGTTTTCTGCTCGGCGTCTACTTCGCCGGCAATCTGCTCGTCGTCCAGGGGCTCAAGCACCTGGTGGACCGACCGCGTCCGGCCAACCCGCTGGTCCGGGTCGACCACGGCTCGTTCCCGTCCGGCCATGCGGCGGGGGCGGCGCTGCTCGTCGTACTCGTCGGGGTACTGCTGGTCCCGGCCGCGCGGCGACGGGCCTGGTGGCTCGGGGGCACCGTGTTCACGCTGGCCATGATGTGGAGCCGTACCTGGCTGCACGCGCACTGGCTCACCGACACCGCGGCCGGAGCGGCCGCCGGCGCGGGCGCGGGTCTGCTGGCGTGGTGGCTCTGCGCACCCGCGCTCGCCCGGGAATCGCTCCGCGACCGCCGGGGGGCGGCCGCGACCACCCCGGACGCAGCACCTGCTGTGCCGTAGCCGAATGCGGCGGCTCCCGGCCCGTGAACCCACGGACCGGGAGCCGCCGCATTTCAAGTGAGCCTCCGCCCGGCCCGGCGGAGATGATGCCGCGGACAGGGGGCCGCAGGTCCTTGGCGGGGATGGAACTCAGGAGGTCTGGCGGTGGACGAGTACGGCCTCTATGGCGGGGAGCGGCGCGGTCGAACCGGTCTCGATCAGCTCGTGCAGGGCGTCCGCGATCTGAGCCGGTGAGGCCAGGTCCAGGCGGATCGTGCTCAGCGCGGGCTGCTGGAATGCCGAGAGGACGAGATCGTCGGAGCCGACGATCGCCACCTCGTCCGGCACGGCGATGCCCTCGACCTTGAGCGCGTGCAGGAGCAGTGCGGCGTACTCGTCGTTGTAGGCGAAGACGGAGTCGAGGTCCAGGCTCGCCCAGCGGCCGGCGAGCGCGGCCGCGGACTCCCTGGTGTACGCGAGCTCCACCGGAGTGACGGTGGCCATGTGCCGGGCAGCAACCGACTCGGCTCCCGCGAGGCGCGGTCGGGCGAAGGCGTCGAGGCCGCGCTCCTGGGGCATGACGACGCCGATACGGCTCCTGCCACGGGCGATCAGATGCTCGGCGGCCGTGGCGCCGATAAGGGCGTGGTCGAAGCCGATGGTGTGGACGCCGGGCACGGGGCGGGACGCGAACGCCAGCAGTCCGCGCACTCCGGCGCGGCGCAGCAGCTCGGCGGCCTGCGTGGTGAGACGGTCGCCGTCGAGGGCGACGACCGCCGCCGGGCGCAGTTCCGCCCAGGCGCGGGCGGCGTCGACGGGGTCGCTGAAGCGTCCCGCGTGGAGGACGGCCGTGTAGCCGTGGCGGTCGAGTTCGCTGTGCAGGTCGTCGACCCAGTCGCTGACGAGTCGGCCGATCGCGGAGATCGAGGCGGGCATGAGGACGAGATTGCTGCGACCGGCGCGCAGGGACCGGGCGGCGGCGTGCGGGACGTATCCGAGCCGGTCGGCCGCGTCGAGGACGCGGGCACGCGTGGTTTCGCTGACCCGATGGCCCGGGGTGTTGTTGAGTACGAAGGAGACGGTGGCGCGGGACACCCCGGCGAGGCGCGCCACATCGGCGCTCGTGATCGAGGCGGGGACGGGGGTTTCTTCTGCCATGACGTCCCTTGACGCTCCTTGCGGTGGGTTCGAGCCTGCTGTCGTGCCTTCTTCCATCTCCGAGGTTACACGAGTTAGATCAAGAACGTGGTGGGGGGGGGGCGCCCGCCCCCCCCCCCCCCCCCCGCCGGCCGCCCCGCCGCTGCCGCAGGGGGCGGGGGGGTTTAGCGGGGGGGCCCCCCCCCCCCCCCCCCGCACG
>NZ_JBHJTL010000060.1:0-50259 GCF_042264065.1 Streptomyces sp. NPDC056222
CATCGGAGCGGTCCTAGTGGACGACGCTGTAACTCCGCCAGGGAAGCGTGTCGGGCGCGATCGAATCGGACAGGGTCGTGGCGACGTAGATCGGCGTCGTCCCGCCCTTGCAGTCACGGGTCGTGTACAGCCAGATGTCGTTCAGCGTCCGGTTCTCGACCCGTGTCACGCCGTGGGGCGCGAGCCGGTGGCAGCCGTTGACGGAGGGGCTGGTCACGGTGATCACGACCTCGCGCTCGGTCTCGTAGGTGAGGGTGCCGACCGCGGTGCGGCCGAGGCCGGAGCAGCCCGCGACGGAGAGCGTCAGGAGCGCGGCCCCGGCGGCGGTGCCGAGACGCCGGTGAACGGACATGGCGGTTCCTCGTCTGTCGGGCGAAGGCGGCAGAAGCCCTGTTCTCCGTCACCCTGCCGCCTGCCGGACGGGCTGTCATCCGGTGCTGGGCCGCCCGGGCGAAGCGGCACGAGACCCCGTTGTCAGACCCCACCCGTAAGGTCGGAGATCCAGTCGGACTCCGTCGCGGAACGGGAGGTGAGCAGAGCCGTGCCCCACACCTGGCAGACCAGTGCCGCCGTCTTCCTGCCCGCCGCCCTGCCGCGCGACGGCCGGGTCGCCTTCTGGGCCCCGGACGGCGACGAGCTGCCCGTGGCGACGACCGCCGACGGGAGCCCGGCGACGCCCTCGGGCGCGCGGAAGCCCGATGCCGAAGGCGCCGGCACGCCCGACGCCGGAGACCCCGGCCCTCGGGTCGGCGAGCTCACCGTCGTACGGCGGCACGGCGCCGGAGTCCGCAGCCGCAAGGTTCCCGCCGTGATCCTCGGTGTCGCCGAGGCCCTGCCCCATCTGGTCGCCGCGCGCCACCACCCGGCCGCCCACCCCGCCACCGCCTGCTGGGGCGCCGCCGCCCTGCACGCCCTGCAGCTCGTCGCGCGGGGGCGTCTGCTGCCCGGGCTCACGGCCGACGATCTCGACGCCTGGCGGGCCGGTCCGCTGGACGCGGACGACATCGCCCACCTGCGGGCCGTCGCCGCCGCCATGCCTCCCGAAGGCCACGCCGTCCCCGCCCCCGGCCTCAGCCCGCTCCAGCTGCCCGAGCCCGAGGCCCTGGTGCGGGCCTTCCTCGACGCCGTCGCCGACACCCTGCCCCGTACCCCCGCCGCGGCCCACGCGGCGGGCGCGCCGTTCGCCGCGCATACCGCACAGCACCTGCCTCGCGCGCGTGCCTGGGCGACCGAGGCCGCCGCCGGCATGGACGCCGGGGTCCGGGTCTCGCTCCGCCTCGACCTCGCCGGATACGAACTCTTCGACATCGCCGAGGAGGGCGGCGACGAGCGGCGGGCCGCCGCGGCCCTGCTCCAGATCCACAGCCTCGCCGACCCCACCCTCGTCATCGACGCCGCCGCCCTCTGGGAGGGGGGCGGCGACGAGCTCTTCGGGCCGCGCGCCCGGATCGACGCCGTTCTCGCCCTCCGCCGCGCCGCCCGCGTCTGGCCGCCGCTCGGCAGGCTCCTGGAGCGCGACGTCCCCGACGTCCTCGCCCTGACCGAGGACGAGCTGTACGAACTCCTCGGCCCCGCCGCGGCCCGTCTCGCCGATGCCGGGGTCGCCGTCCACTGGCCCCGCGAGCTGGCCCGCTCGCTCAGCGCCTCCGCCGTGGTGCGGCCTGCGCTCTCCGCCCCCGGCTCCGCCACCGACGGCACCACCTTCTTCGACAGCGAGGAGCTGCTCCGCTTCAACTGGCAGCTCGCCCTCGACGGAGACCCGCTCACCGAACGGGAGATGGACACCCTCGCCGAGTCCCACCGCCCCATCGTGCGGCTGCGCGACCAGTGGGTGGTCGTCGACCCCGACCTCGTCCGCAAGGCCCGCAAGCGGGAACTGGGCCTCCTGGAGCCCGTCGACGCCCTCGCCGTCGCCCTCAGCGGCACGGCGGAGGTGGACGGCGAGACCGTCCAGGCCGTGCCCGTCGGAGCCCTCGCAACCCTGCGGGACCGGCTCGTCGCAGGCCCCGAGTCCATCACCGCGCCCGCCGGTCTGGACGCCACCCTGCGCGACTACCAGCTGCGCGGACTCGCCTGGCTGGACCTCATGACGTCGCTCGGGCTCGGCGGCTGCCTCGCCGACGACATGGGCCTCGGAAAGACCGTCACCCTCATCGCCCTCCATCTGCGCCGCGCCCGCCGCGCCCCCACCCTGGTCGTCTGCCCCGCCTCCCTGCTCGGCAACTGGCAGCGGGAGATCCGGCGCTTCGCCCCCGGCGTCGACGTACGCCGCTTCCACGGCGCCGACCGCTCCCTGGACGGACTCGACGAGGGCACCGGCACCGGCGGATTCGTCCTCACCACCTACGGCACCCTGCGCACCAGCGCCCCCCAACTGGCCGGGCAGACATGGGGGATGGTCGTCGCCGACGAGGCCCAGCACGTCAAGAACCCCTTCTCCGCGACGGCCAAGGCGCTGCGCACGATCCCGACGCCTGCCAGGGTCGCCCTCACCGGCACCCCCGTGGAGAACAACCTCTCCGAGCTGTGGGCCCTGCTCGACTGGACCACCCCAGGCCTCCTCGGCCCGCTCAAGGCCTTCCGCTCCCGCCACGCCCGCGCCGTGGAGAACAGCGAGGAGATCGAGAACGAGGAGGCCGTCGAGCGCCTCGCCCGCCTCGTCAGGCCCTTCCTGCTGCGCCGCCGCAAGTCCGACCCCGGTATCGTCCCCGAGCTGCCGCCCAAGACCGAGTCCGACCACCCGGTGGCGCTCACCCGCGAACAGGCCTCGCTCTACGAGGCGGTGGTCCGCGAGACCATGGCGCAGATCGAGGGTGCCGAGGGCATCGCCCGCCGCGGGCTCGTGATGAAGCTGCTCACCTCGCTCAAACAGATCTGCAACCACCCCGCCCAGTACCTCAAGGAGCAGACGGCCAAGGGCGGCGGCACGGCCCGGCTCGCCGGCCGCTCGGGCAAGCTCGCCCTGCTCGACGAACTCATCGACACGATCCTCGCCGAGGACGGCGCCGTCCTCGTCTTCACCCAGTACGTGACCATGGCCCGGCTCCTCGCCGACCACCTGGCCGCACGGGCGATCCCGGCCCAACTGCTGCACGGGGGTACGCCCGTGGCCGAGCGCGAGCGGATGGTGGACCGCTTCCAATCCGGCGACGTGCCCGTCTTCCTGCTGTCGCTGAAGGCGGCCGGCACCGGGCTCAATCTCACCCGGGCCGGACACGTCGTCCACTTCGACCGCTGGTGGAACCCTGCCGTCGAGGAGCAGGCCACCGACCGGGCCTACCGCATCGGACAGACCCAGCCGGTCCAGGTCCACCGGCTGATCGCCGAGGGCACCGTGGAGGACCGCATCGCCGAGATGCTGCGGGCCAAGCGGGCCCTCGCCGACGCCGTCCTCGGCTCCGGAGAGGCCGCGCTCACCGAACTGACCGACCGCGAGCTGGCGGACCTGGTCTCGCTGAGGAGGCCGTCATGAGCCCCCGCCGACCCCCGGCCGCCCGGTTCGCCGGCCCGCGCCACGACGACCGGCGCCGGACGTTCCCGGCGCTGGCCCCGCGAGGGACACCGGACGCCGAGGGGCGTGCGGGGACTCCCGCGGACGGCCGCTTCGCCGCCACCTGGTGGGGCAACGCCTGGGTGGACGCCCTGGAGGGCACCGCCCTCGACCCCGCCCGCCTCGCCCGCGGCAAGGCATACGCCGGGCGCGGTCACGTCGACGCGATCACGGTCACCCCCGGCCGAGTCGTCGCCTACGTCCACGGCACCCGCCCTCGCCCGTACCGCACCGAGATCCGGCTGCGCACGCTCGGCGACGACGGCTGGGAGCGCTTCCTGGACGAGATCGCCGCGCGGCCCGACCACATCGCCGCCCTCCTCGACAAGGACATCCCGCACGCCGTCGAGGCCGTCACCGGGCTGCTGCCCGCGCCCGGAGACCTCATCCCCGGCTGCTCCTGCCCGGACGACGGCTTCCCCTGCAAGCACGCCGCCGCCCTCTGCTACCAGTCGGCCCGGCTCCTCGACCAGGACCCGTTCGTCCTCTTCCTCATGCGGGGCCGCGGCGAGCAGGAGCTCCTCGCCGCCCTCACCCAGCGCAACGCGGCCCGCTCCGCCGCCGAGCAGACGGCGTCGGTACCGCCGATGGCCACCGTCCCGGCCCGCGCCGCCCTCGCCCCGGACCCCGGTCACGCCCTGCCGCCGCTGCCCCCGCCGCTGCCGGCCCCCGCGCATCCCGGCCGCCCTCCGGCCTATCCCCCGGACGCCGACGCCCCCGACCCCCTCGCCCTGGACCTGCTCGCCACGGAGGCCGCCGCCCGCGCCCACGCCTTCCTGGTGACCGGACACGACCCCGTCGCCGCGCTCACCCCCTGGCAGGACGCCGTGCGGCTGGCCGCCGCGCACCCCGGTTCCGGACTCACCGCCTCCACCCGCGCGCTGTACCGAGACCTCGCCTACGCCCTCGACCGCACACCCAGCGACCTGGCCCGCGCCGTCGCCGCCTGGCGCCAGGGCGGCCTCGCCGGGCTCGCCGTCCTCGAAGAGCCCTGGGACCCGCCCGCCGGCCCGTTCGACCGGGCCCGCCCCGCCCTGCTGGCCTCCGACTTCCCGGCCTTCCGCCCGTGGCGCAACCGGCTGTCGACGCGGTCCCTCCAGCTCCGCTTCGGCCGCGACGGACTCTGGTACGGGTACGAGTCGGATGCCGACCGTGAGGACTGGTGGCCGCGCGGCACTCCCGACCCCGACCCCGTCGGCGTACTCACCGATCTGCTCGGCCACTGACCGACAGGCCGGCCGAAGGCGTCGACCCGGCCGGCGCCGTGCGAACTCCACGCCCGCAGGCGTTCACCCGTCACGCTTCGCCGCGTGACGATAATCGCCTCCGAGCGGAGTCGGCAGTTCCCTATACGTTCGAAGTCACACCCACTCGATGGAGTGAATCGCGCCAACGGCCTGATCCAGCCGGGTCGGGATCGCGTTAAGTGCGGTGCGGGCGAGAATGCCCGTGAAAACCTCCGGAAGGCAGGAAGCCATGAGGCAGATTCGCCGAAGTGGTCTGGCCACACTGATGGTCACGGGTGGCGCGCTGGCGCTCTCGGCGGGCGCCGCCCACGCCGACTCCGGCGCACAGGGCGCCGCGATCGGTTCCCCGGGTGTGATCTCCGGCAACACGGTTCAGCTGCCGGTACACGCTCCGGTCAATGTCTGCGGGAACACCGTCAATGTCATCGGACTGCTCAACCCCGCCGCGGGCAACCGCTGTGCGAACGTCAGCAAGTCCGACGGATACGGCTCGGACGCGGACGGCGGCGGACGGACGCACAAGGACATGCCCGCCTCCCCGCGCGCCGGCACGCCCGGCGATGGGAGCCACGGCGGACACGGCGGCGGACACCACGGCGGACACGGCGGCGGTCAGGGTGCCGGACACAGCGGGGGCAACTCCTCCAACGGCGGTGGCGCCCTCGCCGAGGGCCACGCCAAGGGTTCCCCCGGCGTGATCTCCGGCAACGGACTCCAGCTGCCCATCGACCTGCCCGTGAACGTCGCGGGCAACTCGGTCAACGTCGTCGGCATCGGCAACCCGGCCTTCGGCAACACCGCGGTCAACGGCCCCTCCCAGCCCGAGGAGCCCGGCGAGGGGCCCGGCGAGGAGCCGAACCGGAACGTGCCCCCCAAGCCGCAGCCCGTTCCGGTCAGCGAGACCGAGCCGGAGGCTCCGGCGCCCAGCCCGCAGACCAGCTCGGTCGCGCTCGCCAGCACCGGCTCGGAGCTGGTCGGCTCCGCGGCCGCGGCCGGAGCCGCGCTCCTGCTCGGCGGCGCCCTGGTCTACCGCCGGGCTCGTCGTATGGGCGCGCAGGTCTGAGGCCCGCACGGGTCCTCACGCAGGGCGCCAGGCCCGGAGTACCGCCTCGATGGTCGATGCGACCCTCATCCGGGCCTGGTGGCGGGGCACGCCCCGCATGAGCAGCGTGTCGTACTCGGTGTCGACATGGCGTACGGCCGCCCGCACGGCAGCTGTGACCGCACCCCGGTCCAGTGCCCGCCCGGCCGCCGTACGCCCCACCCGGCCGCTGCCCTTCTGCGCGGCGTGGCCCGCGATCTCCGCGGCCCGATCGGCCGGGCAGTGGGGAAAGAGCCGCAGGATCTCGGCCTCCAGCGCCGCCGTGACCTCGGCGTCCCGCTCCGCGCGGCGCGCGGCGTCACGTGCCCGGCGCCGCGCCCGCGCCTCCGTGTCCGCCAGACAGGCGGCCTCCGCCCGGGCGAGCGCGGCCTCCTCGACGAGCAGCCCCTGACGCTCGTACCGCGTACGGCGCCGGTTGTGCCGTACGACCACCGCCCAGAGCGAACTGCCCTCGCGCGCCCGGCGGGTGAGCGCGGTGTCCCCACGGCGCAGGAACACCAGATGGCCCAGGTCGGCGCAGTCCAGGCAGACGGGTGCGTTGAACTCGACGATCATCCGCTCCAGCGGGCCCTGCCGGCACTCGGAGCAACGGCGGCGCTTGAGCGGTTCGACGACGACGGGTGCGACCAGGTCCATGGCGGCTCCCTCAGCGCACGCCGGGCGCGGCCGCGGCGATGAACTGGTCGAGGATCTCCTTCGCCCGGTGGGAGCGGTGTGCCCGGTCCTCTTCGCCGGTCGCCTCGTGCATGCAGTTGGTCATCTCGAAGGCCGATTCGGCCAGTTGGCGGGTGTCGGCGTCGTCGCACACCAGCTGGACACGGAAGAGGGCCTGGCGGGTGGCGGTGCGCTGCCGGTACGAGGCGTAGCGCGACTCCTCGGCCTCCTCGGAGCCCGCGTCCTGGGCCGCCCGGAACCAGCGGTCGTTCTGACTTCGCCGGTAGTCGACGATCGCGCCGGCGAAGGCGCTGTAGGCAGCGATCCGTTCCTGGCGGAGCTGCTCGGTGCGGGCCAGTATCGCCGTACGTTCGGTGGCTCGGCCCTGGAACCAGTGTGTGGCGACGACACCCAGCAGGGTTCCCACCACGGCGATCAGCGCCGTCTCCATGACCGGTCACTCCTCAGCAGGGTCAAGTGGCGTCAATATTCGTTCGATTCGGCGCCCCGGCGGCGGCTAGGGTCCGTCACGTGGCAACGAAACTCAATCAGATCATCGCAGTGGAGAAGGGCGTCAAGTCCAGGGCGCATCAGGACCTCACCGCGGCGCACCACGGGCTGCAGAAGCCCGCACTGCTCGCCGGCATCTCGCGTACGTACCAGCCGAAGGACGAGGAGGGTGAGCAGCTTCCGCCCGAGTCCACGCTGGTGCAGGTGAAGGCCGAGGACGTACTGCGCGACACCGCTCGGGCGTTGACGCGGCTGTTCGATGTCACCGCCACCAAGGACTGGGCCAACTGCGACGCGCGCGCCGACATCACCGTCGACGGACGCGTGCTGGTGAGCCGGGTGCCCGTCGCGTACCTCCTCTTCCTGGAGAAGCAGCTGACGGACATCAACACCTTCGTCCGCAAGCTGCCCGTCCTGGACGCGGCCGAGTCGTGGACGCAGGACCCGTCGACCGACGCGTGGAAGACCGATGTCGTCCGCACGGTCCGGACGAAGAAGGTGCCGCGCAACCACGTCAAGGCGGAGGCGACGGACAAGCATCCGGCGCAGGTCGAGGTGTACTACGAGGACATTCCGGTGGGGTACTGGACCACCGTGAAGTTCTCCGGCGCCCTGCCTGCGCGACGGGTGAACGAGCTGCTGGAGCGGGTGGAGAAGCTCCAGCAGGCGGTGAAGTTCGCCCGTGAGGAGGCGAACAGCGCCGAGGTCACCGACGAGCGCGTCGGCGACGCCGTCTTCGGCTACCTCTTCGGATAGCGGGGACACCCATGAACTCCCCGGCCACAGAGCACGGCCGGGGTGCGCGAGGAGCGCAAAGCTGAAACTGAGCCTTGTCGTGACATCCGCGGTTCCAGTGGAGGTTCGAGTCCTCCTCCCGGCGCTCTTCCGTGCCGGGGTGGCCCAACCAGGCAGAGGCAGACCGCGATCAATCTCAGACTATTGCTCCAGACTCAGCATTCGCCGCTCATCGCCGGATCGACCGGGCACGGGCCCTGATGCGTCGAAATGCCAGTTCGAATCTGGTCCGCCGAGCTCGATCGGCGGTGGTCCAATGGCAGGACGCGACGCAATGACGACTGACCCGAGCCCTCAAGCGTGCCGGCGTGTGATGTGAGTGGCATCGACAGGGTCCGGGGGCCGGCTACGCCCTCGGACCCGCTCCTTTTCCCGGCGCCGTAGCCCCTACGCCCCGGCGGTTTTCGCCGGTACGCACAGCCGAGCGAGGACGGCGGCCGTCAGATAGGCGAGCGCGCCGACGGCCATGCTGACGCGCAGTCCGGTGCCGGCGGCGGCCGTGGCGAGCAGGCTGCCACCGAGCGCGACCCCGGTGGCGCTCCCGATCTGTCGCGTGGTGTTGAACAGGGCGGACGCGGTTCCCGAGTACGCGGTCGGCGCGGCACCCATCACCGTGGCGGTCGAGCCGGTGAGGGCGAAGGAGGTTCCGAACCCCGCGGCCATCATCGGGGCCACCAGCAGAGCGTAGGCGGGGTCGGGGCCCGCGGCGGCCCAGCCGGCCAGCCCCAGGGCGGCCAGGAGCATGCCGGAGACCACCAGCGGACGGTCGCCGGTGCGGCGGGCCAGCCGCCCGGACAGGACGGACGCGAACATGGTCATCGCCACGGCCGGAAACAGCGCGAGACCCGTTTCGAGGGCGCTGAAGCCGCGGTTCTGCTGAAACTCCAGGCTGGCGGTGAACACCATGCCGTAGAAGCCGAAGTTGAACAGCAGGCCGATGACGGCTCCGCCGCCCATCGCCCGGGAACGCAACAGGTCCAGCGGGAGGGCGGGGGACCGGGCCAGCCGCTCGCGCACCACGAAGGCGACGGCGGCCAGCACGGCCAGGCCCAACCCGCCGAGAACGAGCGGATCGGACCAGCCTCGCCGTCCGGCCTCGTTCAGCGCCCCCGTCAGCAGCGCCACCCCCGCGACGACCGCGCACTGCGCGGGCCAGTCCAGGGCCCGGGTGGATCGCCGCGGCGAGCGTCCCACGTGTCGCAGGGTCAGCATGAGACAGGCCGCGCCGACGGGCAGGTTGATGAGGAAGACCCAGCGCCAACCCACGGTGGAGACGAGCAGCCCGCCCAGGAGCGGCCCGGCGGAGGCGGCGATGCCCGCCATCGAACCCCACAGTCCGAAGGCCCGCGATCGTGCGGCCGGTGCCGGGTAGGCCTGCTGGAGCAGGGCGAGGGAGCCGGGCACGATCAGCGCGGCGCCGAGCCCCTCCACCAGGCGGGCCGTCACCAGGAAGGGGGTGCTGGGGGCGGCCGCGCACGCGGCCGAGGACACGATGAACACGACGACACCCGCGCAGAAGACCCGGCGGTTGCCGAGCCGGTCGCCCAGCGCGCCACCGGTCAGGAGGAATCCGGCGAAGACCAGCGTGTACCCGTCGGTGATCCACTGGATCCCGGTGAGCGAGGCCGACAGCTCCCGGCCGATCACCGGCACGGCGACGTTGAGGATCGTCACGTCCAGGATCACCATGAAGTACCCGGCGCACACCGCCAGCAGCGGCGCCCAGGACCGTCGCTCCGGCTGCTGTGACGGCTCCGGTGAGGGCTCGGGAGAGGGCGCGGACCCGCCGGACGACTTCCCGAACTCCACGGCCCCAACTCCCATCCGTCCGCGGAGGCCCACGTCACGAGCCAGACTAGGGGTCGCGCCGCCCTACTGCCGGTAGCCGCTCAGGAAGCGGCCGATGCGGCTGATCGCCGCGTCGAGGTCGTCGGCGTACGGCAGCGTCAGGATGCGGAAGTGGTCCGGTCGCGGCCAGTTGAATCCGGTGCCCTGCACCACCTGGATCTTCTCGCGCAGCAGCAGGTCGAGGACGAATTTCTCGTCGTCGTGGATGTTGTGCACCTTCGGGTCCAGACGCGGGAAGGCGTAGAGCGCGCCCTTCGGCTTCACACAGGAGACGCCGGGGATCTCGTTGAGCTTCTCCCAGGCCTTGTCGCGCTGCTCGTGGAGCCTGCCGCCCGGGGCGGTGAGCTCGTGGATCGACTGCCGGCCGCCGAGCGCGGCCTGGATGGCGTACTGCGCGGGGGCGTTCGGACACAGCCGCATGGAGGCCAGCATGGTCAGGCCCTCCAGGTAGCTCTTCGCGTGCTGCTGCGGGCCGCTGACGACCAGCCAGCCGGAACGGAAGCCCGCCACCCGGTACGTCTTCGACAGTCCGCCGAAGGTGAGGACGACCAGGTCGGGGGCGAGGGAGGCGGCCGGGTAGTGGACCGCATCGTCGTAGACGATCTGGTCGTAGATCTCGTCGGCGAAGACCATCAGGCCGTGGCGGCGGGCGAGGTCGAGGATGCCCTCGACGATCTCGCGCGGATAGACCGCGCCCGTGGGGTTGTTGGGGTTGATGATCACGACGGCACGGGTACGGTCGGTGATCTTCGCGGCCATGTCGTCGAGATCCGGGTACCAGTCGGCCGACTCGTCGCACAGATAGTGCACGGCCTTGCCGCCTGCGAGAGTGGTCACCGCCGTCCACAGGGGGAAGTCGGGGGCGGGGATCAGGACCTCGTCGCCGTCCTCCAGGAGCGCCTGGACGGCCATGGAGACCAGCTCGGAGACGCCGTTGCCGAGGAAGACGTCGTCGACGTCGATGTCCGGCAGGCCCATGGCCTGGTAGCGCTGGGCGACGGCGCGGCGGGCGGAGAGGATGCCGCGGGAGTCGGTGTAGCCGTGGGCCTTCGGGAGCATCCGGATCATGTCCTGGACGATCTCCTCCGGCGCCTCGAAGCCGAAGAGCGCGGGGTTCCCGGTGTTGAGGCGCAGGACGCTGTGGCCCGCCTCCTCCAGGGCGTTGGCGTGCTCGATGACCGGGCCGCGAATCTCGTAGCAGACCTCGCTCAGCTTGCTCGACTGCCGGAACTCCATGCGACGACCTCCCCAGAAGGATTGATACTTGGTTTTACCAAGTTCGAGCTTGGAAAGTCCAACAACTTGTCTAGACTGCGCCGTATGCCTCGCCGCCGAAGCTATGACCAGTACTGCGCCGCCGCCCGCGCCCTCGACGCCGTCGGCGACCGCTGGACGCTGCTGATCGTCCGTGAACTCCTCGCCGGACCGCGCCGCTACACGGATCTGCACGCCGATCTCCCCGGTGTCAGCACGGACATGCTGGCCGGCCGCCTCAAGGACATGGAGAGCGCCGAACTCGTCACACGCCGACGGCTCCCGCCGCCCGCCTCTGCGTACGTGTACGAACTCACCCGCCGGGGCCGCGAGCTGCTTCCGGTCCTGCGGGCCCTGGCGGAGTGGGGCGCGCCCGCCCTGGAGGAGCCGCGGCCGACCGACGCCGTGCGCGCGCACTGGTTCGCGATCCCACTGCTGTCCGCCCTGGAGGGCGCGGTGGCGGGAGTGGTGCATGTGATTCTGGATGAGGGTGAGTTCCATCTACGGGTCGGGGTCGACGGGCAGCCGCCGGAGTACGGGGACGGGCCGCCGGCCGGCCCCGCCGACGTACGGCTGCGGACGGATTCCGCGACCTGCCGGGCGCTGGCGAGCGGACGGTCGACTCTCGGCCAGGCGGTACGGGACGGTCGGGTCGAGATGGAGGGCGAGGTTCGTCCGGTGGGTGAACTGCCGGCACGGCTCGCGGCCCTACCGGTGAAGTGATCGTCAATCCCCGTCCGGGTCATCACCCTTACGAGTAACGTATGGCTGTTTGGCGGCCTTGAACCGAAGGGTCGCGTGGGGAAGCGGGAGGGCTGCTCCATGGGGATCGACATCTGCACCGACCGGGGCACGCACCCCGGTCAGACCCTGGTGGCCAAGGGCACCTCCAGCGGCACGCTCCGGATCAAGCCACCCAAGGGCCGAACGGACGTCGTCTTCCGTACCGTCACCCTCGCCCCCGGCGACTCCACCGGCTGGCACCACCACCCCGGTCAGATCATCGCCGTCGTCCAGTCCGGCACGCTGACCCGCGTCCTGCACGACTGCACCGTCGAGACGGCCTCCGCCGGGGACGCGTTCGTCGAACCCGCGGGCAGCAGGAACCGGCACATCGGGTACAACTTCGGCTCCGAGCCCGTCGTGCTCCACATGACCTGCCTGCTGCCCCAGGACGCGCCGCTGGCGATAGCGGCGGAAGCCCCGGACTGCGCGCTCCGCCTTTCCTGAGGCCCCTGTTCGTAGAATCGGTGCCCGAACCCTGACGCCCAGAGCAAGGTCGTGCCCGTGCGAGTCGAAGCGATCACCTGGGAGCGGCTGTCCGGTGCCGTGGCCAGGCACGTCGACGGGATGGCGCCCAGGGACGGCGGTGGCCGGCTCAAGGTCGCCGTCGACGGTCCGCCCGCGGCGCCGACCGGGGAGACCGCCGAGCGGATCGCCGAGGAGCTCCGGCTGCTCGGCCGGTCCGTGCTCGTCGTCGGCACCGAAGGGTTCCTGCGGCCCGCATCGCTCCGCTTCGAGTACGGGAAGCAGGACCCCGACTCGTACTACAGCGGCTGGTACGACACCGGGGCGTTGTGGCGTGAGGTGTTCGGGCCGCTGGAGGAGGGAGGGAGCGGGCGCGTGCTGCCCGATCTCTGGGACCCGGTACGAGACCGGGCCACCCGCAGCCCGTACGTGGAACTGCCGCCCGGGGGCGTGCTCGTGGTCCACGGTCCGTTCCTGCTGGGGCACTGGTTCCCGTTCGACCTGACCGTCCATCTGCGGCTCTCGCCCGGCGCCCTGGCACGCCGCACCGAGGAGCCCTGGACCCTGCCCGCCTTCGCACGGTACGAGAACGAGGTCGCCCCCTCCGATGCCGCGGACGTCGTCGTCCGCACCGACGACCCACGCCACCCGGCCTGGACAGGGCTCAAGGGCTAGGCACAACACAGGGAATGCCCAGGCGCTTAGGGACTCCCAAGTACTCAGGGACTGCCCAGGGACCCAGGGGTTAGGCGCCGGGGACGCGACCTGGGGCGTCTCCCGTGGGCCGGCCGCCCACCACCGTCACCGCCTCCGCGCCCGCCCGGCATCCCGCCGCGGCCGCCGTCGTCGGGTCCGCGCCGGCGAGCCGGGCCGCCAGGAACGCCCCCGTGAACGCATCGCCCGCTCCCGTCGAGTCCACCGCCCGCACCTCGGGTGCCATGACCCGGCCCGTCACCGAGCCCGCCTCCGCGACCAGGGCGCCCGCCGCTCCCAGGGTGACCACGACCAGCGGGAACGTACGGCTCAGCAGCTCGGCCGCCTGCTCCGGTTCGGCGCACCCGGTCAGCAGGCGGGCCTCGTCGGCGTTCGGGAACAGCACCTCCGCGCCCTGCGCCGCGGTCAGGAACCGATCCACGCCGAGCCGCTCCAGGAACCCCGTGGAGGCCGGGTCGACACTCACCGGCACTCCGGCCTCCCGCGCCGCCCGCAGAGCCCGCAGCACGGTCGCGCGACTGGACGCGGCGAAGAAGAGGTACCCGGACAGATGCAGATGGGTCACACCGTCGAGGAACGCGTCGGTCCAGTCGGTGGGGGAGAGGCGCAGCGCCGCCCCGCTGTCGGTCAGGAACGTGCGCTCGGTGCTCGCGTCGACCAGTGCGATCACCGTCGCCGTGGCGGCGTCCGCGTCCGTGACCAGCATCGGCCGCACACCGGCCATGCGCAGGGCCCTCTCGTGCCAGTCGGCCGCCTCGGTCCCGACGCGACCGAGCAGCCGCACGTCACCCCAGCCCGAACGCACCGCCCAGCAGGCCGCGTTGGCCCCGGCGCCGCCCGGCAGCGTGCGGATGGCGGCCGCGGTGTCGGTGGCGGGCGTCAGCGGTGTGCCGTGCCGGGCCACCACATCGGTGACCACGTCGCCGACGACCAGCAGGCCGCTCACGCGCCGCCTTCGGCGTACGCCGCGGCGATCCGGGCCGCGAGCCGCACATTGCCCCGTACCGCCGCGAGGTTCGCCTCCAGCGAGGCGCCTTCGGTGTGCACGGTCAGATACTCCAGCAGGAAGGGCGTCACGGCCTGCCCCGAGATCCCCTTCTCCTTCGCCTCCGCGAGGCCCTGCGCGAGAATCCGGTCGTGCAGCGCCGGATCCAACTGGTCCACCACTGGCACAGGGTTGGCGACGATCAGTGCCGCGTACGGCTCGCCCAGGTCGTCCTGGGCCCGTATCACGTCCGCCACCGCCTCGGGTGTCCTCAGGGTCCAGTCGACGGGCTCTCCGGACGAGGTCAGGTAGAACCCGGGGAAGTGCTCCGTCCCGTACCCCACCACCGTCACACCCAGCGTCTCGAGCCGCTGCAGCGTCGTCGGGACGTCGAGGATCGACTTGACCCCCGCGCACACCACCGTCACCCCGACCCTGGACAGCAGCCGCAGGTCGGCCGACTCGTCCTGCGTCTCGCTCCACTCGCGGTGCACCCCGCCGAGCCCGCCGGTCGCGAAGACCCGTATGCCGACGGAGTCCGCCAGCCATGCCGTCGCCGAGACCGTCGTCGCCCCCGTCGCCCCGGTGGCGAGCGCGGGCGCCAGGTCGCGATGGCCCAGCTTCCGTACGGACGGATCGTCCGCGATGCGGGTCAACCCGTCCTGGTCGAGGCCGATACGGGCCGTGCCGTCGATCACGGCGATGGTGGCGGGCACGGCGCCGCCGGCCCGTACCAGCGCCTCCAGCTCTCGCGCCACGGCCAGATTGCGCGGGCGTGGCAGACCGTGGGCGATGATCGTGGACTCGAGCGCGACGACGGGACGGCCCTCGTGGAGAGCCTCCCGTACCTCCTCGGACACCTGTGTGGACATGTCCCATCTCTGGCGCAACCGTGAACCACTCAAACCTCGATGGCGACGATCAGCCACACCGCGGCAGGC
The DNA here is from genome assembly GCF_042264065.1 of Streptomyces sp. NPDC056222. NCBI lineage: Bacteria > Bacillati > Actinomycetota > Actinomycetes > Kitasatosporales > Streptomycetaceae > Streptomyces > Streptomyces sp. NPDC056222. The sequence goes on from NZ_JBHJTL010000060.1 coordinate 14,849, forward strand.
CGGGCAGCCGGCTCGCGTCCACCACCTGGATCACCGGCCGGGAACCGGACGTCTTGGCGTTGCCCACGCTGTACGCCACGGCCAGCGCACCGCCCCTGGCCTGCGCATACCCGTACGCAGGGGTGATGCGCGCGTACGAGCCGGAGCCGAGGTCCAGGGCGTAGGACGTCTCCGGCGTGCGCCAGGTGATCAGGCGGCCGCTGATCCGCAGCTGGTCCATGCCGTCGACGGCGGGGGAGGTCGTCACGACCGCCGTCGGCCGCGCGTCTCCCATTCGCCACACCATCAGCCGCGGTTCGGCCTCGCCTTCCACCCAGGCCCAGGTCCTGCCGTCGGTGACCACGGACCGGACGTCCCGGAGCGCGGCCAGGGCGTCGGGCAGTGCGGCGGCCCGCGCGCCGGTACGGGAGACGGCGGCCAGCCGTGTCCCCGAGCCCGACGACTCGCGCCACACCAGCAGGTCGCCGGCGACGAAGGGGGCGTCCATCACCCCCGTGCGCAGGGCGCGCGGAGCGCCGCCCGTGGCCGCCGCCGCGTACACGGTGGCCTTGCCGTCGCCGACTCCCTGCGCCCAGTGGACGGTGCCGTCGCGGACGACGGGCTGGGGCAGCGGGCCCGGCCGGTCCGCCCGGGCGAGCCGCCGGGACGTGCCCGTGGTGGCGTCCCAGACGTACAGGCTCCACGGGCTGTCCAGGGTCCGCCCCTCCAGGACCGCGAACGCGGCCCACCGCCGGCCGTCGAAGTCGGCCGCGAGCAGCTGGTGTTCGACGGGGTCGGCGAGGGTGAGCAGGGTGCGGGGCGCCCCGGTGCCGCGCAGCAGGGCGGCCCGGCGTTGTCCGGGGCCGGTGAGTTGGACGGCGGTCCAGCCGGGCCCGGTGTCGGTGAGCACCGCCCGCTCGCCGGCCGGTGTCCGCAGCTCACCCGCCGCGAGAGCGGAGCCCCAGCTGGCGGGCAGCCGTACCTCGCACGCGGCGGCGAGCGCGGTCGGCCGTGGCGCCGGGGCCGACGACTCGCGGGGAGTCGGATCGGGCTGCGCCGACGAGCATCCTGCCATCAGGATGCCCGCCAGCAGCAGGGCCGGCGCCGCTCGGACGCCGACCGGGGAAAGGGTGTTACCAGACGTACCCACGGCCGCCCATGATGGTGGTGATGGTGTCGGACGAGATGCGCGCCGACTTGGGGACGGATCCCGCCCAGGAGATCACGCTCGTGCTCACTCCACCCACCGGATCCAGGTAGTTGACCTGCCCGGCGGCGGAGTCCGTGTTGTAGCCGTCTATCGAGACCCAGTGGAATATCTCGATGTTGGGGTGGCCGACGAGATGCGGCCCGCCCGGGACCTCCCAGGCGTTGCCGGCTATCGCGTAGTCGTGGTCGGTGTTGTGCGTGATGTGCTGCTTGAAGTTCGCCTTGTCGGTGGCGGTCGGGGTGTACGGCAGCGCCTTGGGCACGTAACCGGCACCGGGCAGGCGGTAGTTCAGCGCGTCGGCCATCGGATAGCCCGTAGGGCTGGGGACGTTGATGTTGATGCCGTACCAGGCGGTGCCGCTGGAGTTGGTCTTGAGGAGGGTCGCCGCGTCCTGCTGCGAGCGGCCCGCGACCTCGTCGGCCGCGGACTGGGTGATCACGAGGGTGGCCGGTCCGCACCAGTAGGACGTCTTCTGCGACTGGTGGAGGCCCCCGGAGAGCTTGTACCCGGCCAGCGCCGCCCGGGGGCGTACTCCGTCGTACGCTCTCGACGCCTCGGCCTGCTTGGCTGCGCTGAGTCTCTGCTGGGCGGGGGTGAGGCGCTGCGGGCCGAGGGTGTCGTACGCGGCCTTGTAGGAGGCGCCGGGGGCCACCGGGTCGGCCGCGAGGGCGGCGGGGGCGGCCACGGTGACCGCGATCAGCGCGGCGGCTGTCAGGGCGGTCGTGGCCAGGGCGGCGCTGCGGGGGAGGAAGGCTGACGCGGGCATCGCACTCTCCTGTCGGAGGTGGGGGACGAGTCCAGGGGGAGTTTGACGCGCGCACGCCAGGCGGGACAGGGGGCCCGAAGGATTGCCCCCGACCAACATTGGGCGCACCAAAGGCGCCTCTCGTGACCAGCGGGGACATCTGCCGACGAGCCACCCCCTGGGCCCGGTTTTCGGCCGTATGGCGCCGTGACGCCCTGTCTCGCGGAGTGCGCGTATGAGCGATTTCGCCCCCGAAGGGGCCAAGGTGTCCATTCGTCACTTCTACGACGGTCTCGTGGTCGGGGACGACCTGATTACGCCGACTGGGGGCAAGCCTCGAACGTGTCTGCGGATTCGGTGCCCCGCTGCCCGGTCCGGCCGCCAGGGTCGCCTCCGTCGCGGGCCGGCCGTGCCGCGTGACCTCCCGTGCGCTGTTCCCGCGGCCGTACTTCGGATTTCGTCGCGGCCGCCGAAATCGGGGAAGTCTCCTGGTCGGAGGCGAAACGGAGGGCGCACTTCCATCCGGTCCTGGCGGCGGGGCGATCCCAAGTCCCCGCTACAGTCACCGCCCATGACGACACACGACCACCCCTCCTTCGCCGTCCACATCCCCGATGCGGAACTGGAGCCGGAGCCGCTCGACCCCGAACAGATCGTCTCGGGCACCCCCGAGGTGACCGGCAAGGTCCTCTGGGAGTCCGCCGACGGCAAGCAGGTGCGCGGCATCTGGCAGATCACCCCCGGAGTGGTGACCGACACCGAGGCCAACGAGCTCTTCGTCGTCGTCAGCGGTCGCGCCACCGTCGCGGTCGAGGGCGGCGCGACGATGGAGATCGGGCCGGGCGACGCGTGCGTGCTGCGCGAGGGGGACCGGACCACCTGGACGGTCCACGAGACACTGCGCAAGGCGTACCACATCAGCCTCTAGGGGATGGGGTGTCGGAGGGCCGGGAGCCGGTGCTCGATCCCGGCCCCCGATCGCCGCGTCGGATATCGGATCCAAGAGGTTGGATCCAATATCCGATATTCGTCAGGCGGGCCGCCGTACCACTCCCCGCACCGCCAGCGCCGCCATCGGCAGCAGCAGGCACGCGCCCACCAGGTTCAACCAGCCGTAGCCCGCCCGGGCGACGATCAGCCCCGCCGCGAGCCCGCCCACACCGGCGGCGGTGTTCATGGTGAAGTCCGACAGGCCCTGGACGGCCGCCCGGGCGGCCTGCGGAACCGAGTCCGTGAGCAGGGCGGAGCCCGACACCAGTCCGGCCGACCAGCCGAGCCCCAGCACGAAGAGGCCGGCCGCGGTCTGCCCGTGGCTCGGCCCCGCCGTGCCCGCGAGCAGCGCCGCGACCGACAGCAGTCCGACAGCCAGACCGATCACCGTGAGCCGTCCCAGTCGGTCCGACAGCCACCCCATCACCGGGGAGAAGGCGTACATGCCGGCGATGTGCCCGCTGATGACCAGGCCGATGAGCTGGATGCCCGCGCCGTGATGGCTCAGTGCCACCGGGGTCATCGACATGATCGAGACCATCGCGGTGTGGGACGCGGCCACGGTCACCAGCGCGAGACGGGCCCGCGAGGACTCCCGTACCGCCCGCATCCCCGCCCGGAGCGAGCGCCCCTCGGCCGCCGCCCCGTTCTCCTCCGCGCCCGACAGGGCGCGGGCCGTCAGCAGCGGGTCGGGACGCAGCAGCAGCGCCACCATGACGGCGGCGACCAGGAACACCCCGGCCGCCCAGACGAACGGCCCGGCCGTCGCGGGGATGCCGAGACCCGCCACGCTCTCCCCGGCCGGAGCGGCGACATTGGGCCCGAGGACCGCGCCGATCGTCGTCGCCCACACCACCGTCGAGATGGCCCGGCCCCGGCGGTCCGGTTCCGCCAGGTCCGCGGCAGCGAACCGGGCGGCGAGGTTGGCCGAGGAGCCGGCGCCGAAGCCGACCAGGCCCGCGAGGAGGAGGGGGAAGCTGTCGACGACCGCTCCGAGGACCACGACCACGGCGCCCAGCGCCCCCACCAGATAGGCGAGCACGAGCCCCGGCCGCCGCCCGCGCGAGCCCATGAGGGAGGCGAGGGGCATGGCGAGCAGCGCGGGACCGGCGACCGTGGCCGTCGAGGCGAGACCCGACAGCGCCTCCGTACCGCTGACCTCCTTGGCCAGGACCGCCGCGAGGGCGACACCGATGGCGATGCCGAGTCCGCCGAGGATCTGGCTGGCGATCAGCACGGCCTGGATGCGCCGCCGGAGCGTCGGCAGTGCGGCGGCCTCGCCAGGGGCGGATATCTCCGCCGCGTCGGCGGCGTCAGGGGCGCTGGGGGTGTTGGTCACTTACGGGAGTGTGCCAGCCATCCCGGCCGATGGGAACGCCACCCCCTGGGTACCCCCCAGGGGCACGCGGGCGGGGGCTCAGAACAGCGGCTGCGGCAGCACGCCCTCCAGCGCCAGCAGCGTCCGCTTCGTCTCCAGGCCGCCGCCGAATCCGCCGATCCCGCCGTCGCTCTCCACCACCCGGTGGCACGGCACGACCACCGGCAGCGGATTGGAGCCCATGGCCGCCCCCACCGCCTGGGCCGCGCCCGGCTGCCCGACCCGTCTGGCCAGGTCTCCGTACCCCACGACCGTCCCGAACGGCACGCCCTCCGCCAGCTCGCGCAGCACCTGGCGGTTGAAGCCGGTCGTCAGCGTCCAGTCGAGGGCGAGATCGAAGTCCCGGCGCGCGCCTGCGAAGTACTCCCCGAGCTGCCGTATCGGCTCGGCGAGCCGCCCCGACCCGCTGCGCACCGGCTCCGCGCCGAGCCGACCGGTCAGCCGCTCGAGCGCCGCGTCGCGCACCGCCTCGTCGGCGTGGAAGACCACGCTCACCAGGCCGCGGTCGGTCGCCGCCAGCAGCAGCGGGCCGATGTCGCTCGCCACGACCGTCCATTCCACCGTGGTGTCCATGGAGATCACGGTACGACCGCCCACCGACATCGCCGCCGTCCCGCCCCGGTCTCTTCTCGGTCTCACCCAAGCCAAATCCCGGACCACATGGTCGTGCGGCTCCCGGCGCGCCATAATCTCGCCCGGACAGGACTACTCAGCGGTACCGACTGTTTTCGGACGACGTTGCACGACGGGTGGAGGGCACACGCTCATGCAGGGCACGGTCGACGGATTCAGCTACGGCCTCGTGACGCCGGTCGCCGCCTATCTCATGGCCTGCCTCGGTGGCGCCCTCGGCCTGCGCTGCACCATCAGATCGCTGCGCCACCGGGACACCTTCAAGGCCGGGTGGCTGGCCCTCGGGGCGACCTCGATCGGCACCGGCATCTGGACGATGCACTTCATCGCGATGATGGGCTTCTCCGTCCAGCGGGCCCCCATCAGCTACGACCGGCCCATCACATTCGCCAGCCTGGCCGTCGCCGTCGTGATGGTCGGCATCGGCATCTTCATCGTCGGATACCGCGGGGCCACCCCGCTCGCCCTGGTCACCGGCGGCACCATCACCGGCCTCGGCATCGCCACCATGCACTACCTCGGCATGGCGGGGATGCGTCTCCAGGGGCGCATCGAGTACGACACCCTCACCGTCGCGCTCTCCGTCGTCATCGCCGTCGTCGCGGCCACCACGGCCCTCTGGGCGGCCGTCTCGGTGCACGGATTTCTGGCCAGCCTCGGTGCGAGCCTGGTGATGGGCCTGGCCGTCAGTGGTATGCACTACACCGCCATGGCGGCCGTCAACGTCCATCTGCACGCCGGGCCCGTCACCGGAGCCGGCGACACCGCCACCTCGCTCCTCCTGCCGATGCTGATCGGCCCCGCCGTCTTCCTGCTCCTGGCGGCGGTCGTCATCATGTTCGACCCGCTGCTCGTGATGGGCGACCCGGACTGGCAGCGCCCCTCCGCCCACAGCCCGCACCGTCCCGGAGTCCCCGCCCCGCGCCGGGCCTCCGGCTACGGCGAGCCCGCGAACTGGTCGGCCCGACAGCCCTCCGGCCGGGGCGGCCGCAAGGGTTCGGGCCGTGGCGGCCACAGTTCCCAGGACTGGTGAGGAACGGACCGCCGGCCGGCCGCCGAGCCGTTCACGGCCCGACTGTCAGTGGGGGGTCGTACGGTGGTGACATGCGGCCCGTTTCCCAGATCGAACGTACGCTGGCGCCTTTCGAGGTCGTCAGCCCCTACCAGCCCAGTGGCGATCAGCCGACGGCCATCGCCGACCTCGAGCGGCGCATCCGCGCGGGCGAGAAGGACGTCGTCCTCCTCGGAGCCACCGGCACCGGCAAGTCGGCGACCACCGCCTGGATGATCGAGAAGCTGCAGCGCCCCACGCTGGTGATGGCGCCGAACAAGACACTGGCCGCCCAGCTGGCGAACGAGTTCCGCGAGCTCCTGCCGAACAACGCGGTCGAGTACTTCGTCTCGTACTACGACTACTACCAGCCCGAGGCGTACGTCCCGCAGTCGGACACCTACATCGAGAAGGACTCCTCGATCAACGAGGAGGTCGAGCGGCTGCGCCACTCCGCGACGAACTCCCTCCTCACCCGCCGCGACGTCGTCGTGGTCGCCTCCGTCTCCTGCATCTACGGCCTCGGCACGCCCCAGGAGTACGTGGACCGGATGGTCCCGCTCAAGGTCGGCGAGGAGATCGACCGCGACCAGCTGCTGCGCCGCTTCGTCGACATCCAGTACACCCGCAACGACGTGGCGTTCGCCCGGGGCACCTTCCGGGTCCGCGGCGACACCATCGAGATCTTCCCGGTCTACGAGGAGCTCGCGGTCCGCATCGAGATGTTCGGTGACGAGATCGAGGCGCTCTCCACGCTCCACCCCCTCACCGGCGAGGTCATCAGCGAGGACCGCGAGCTGTACGTCTTCCCCGCCAGCCACTACGTGGCGGGACCCGAGCGCATGGAGAAGGCGATCAACGGCATCGAGCGCGAGCTCGAGAGCCGGCTCGCCGAGCTGGACAAGCAGGGCAAGATGCTGGAGTCCCAGCGCCTGCGGATGCGCACCACGTACGACATCGAGATGATGCGCCAGATCGGCTCCTGCTCCGGCATCGAGAACTACTCGATGCACTTCGACGACCGCGAGCCCGGCTCCGCGCCCAACACGCTCCTCGACTACTTCCCCGAGGACTTCCTCCTCGTCATCGACGAGTCGCACGTCACCGTGCCGCAGATCGGTGCCATGTACGAGGGCGACGCCTCCCGCAAGCGCACCCTGGTGGACCACGGCTTCCGGCTGCCCTCCGCGCTCGACAACCGCCCGCTGAAGTGGGAGGAGTTCCAGAAGCGGATCGGCCAGACGGTCTACCTCTCGGCCACCCCCGGCACGTACGAGCTGTCGCGCGGCGACGGCTTCGTCGAGCAGATCATCCGCCCCACCGGCCTCGTCGACCCGCAGGTCGTCGTCAAGCCCACCGAGGGGCAGATCGACGACCTGGTCCACGAGATCCGGCTGCGCACCGAGAAGGACGAGCGGGTGCTCGTCACCACGCTCACCAAGAAGATGTCCGAGGACCTCACCGACTACTTCCTGGAGCTCGGCATCCAGGTCCGCTATCTGCACAGCGACGTCGACACCCTGCGCCGTATCGAGCTGTTGCGCGAGCTGCGCGCCGGCGAGTACGACGTCCTGGTCGGCATCAACCTGCTCCGTGAGGGTCTCGACCTGCCCGAGGTCTCGCTCGTCGCCATCCTCGACGCGGACAAGCAGGGCTTCCTGCGCTCCGGCACCTCGCTGATCCAGACCATCGGCCGCGCGGCGCGCAATGTCTCCGGCCAGGTCCACATGTACGCGGACACGATCACGCCGGCGATGGAGAAGGCCATCGACGAGACCAACCGACGGCGCGAGAAGCAGATCGCGTACAACACGGCCAACGGCATCGACCCGCAGCCGCTGCGCAAGAAGATCAACGACATCGTCGCCACGATCGCGCGCGAGGAGGTCGACACCGAGGAGCTGCTCGGCACCGGCTACCGCCACGAGAAGGACGCCAAGGGTGCCAAGGCGCCCGTTCCCTCGCTCGCCGCGCACTCCACCAAGGCCAGGGGCAAGGGTGGCAAGGCGGGCTCCACCGTCGAACTCGGCGACCGGCCGGCCGCCGAACTGGCCGCGATCATCGAGGAGATGACCGACCGGATGCGGGCCGCGGCGGCGGAGCTGCAGTTCGAGGTGGCCGCGCGGTTGCGTGACGAGGTGGGCGAGTTGAAGAAGGAGTTGCGCCAGATGAGGGAGGCGGGGCTGGCCTGACGCCCGGGGGCCTTGAGCCTCCGGTGTGTTGCAAGACCGACACAAAACGCGACCGCGTCTGCTGCGTTTTCACTGCCCCTGCGTAGGGTGCTGGACAACCGCACGCACAACAAAGGGCGGCCGCGGGGATCGCTAGGAGAGGGGACAGCGCGTGACGGTCAACATGACCAAGGGTCAGGCCATCAGCCTGGAGAAGCAGGGCGGAGGCAGCCTGTCGTCCGTACGGATGGGGCTCGGCTGGCAGGCGGCGCCCCGTCGCGGTCTGTTCGGCTCGCGGACCCGCGAGGTCGACCTGGACGCCTCCGCGGTGCTCTTCGCCGACAAGCAGCCCGTGGACGTGGTCTTCTTCCGCCACCTCGTGAGTGACGACGGTTCGGTCCGGCACACCGGTGACAACCTGGTGGGCGGCGCCGGCCAGGGCGGCGACGACGAGTCGATCCTGGTCGACCTCCAGCGCGTCCCCGTCCACATCGACCAGATCGTCTTCACGGTGAACTCGTTCACCGGCCAGACGTTCCAGGAGGTGCAGAACGCGTTCTGCCGGATCGTCGACGAGACGAACGGCCAGGAGCTCGCGCGCTACACCCTGGACGGCGGCGGCCAGTACACCGCGCAGATCATGGCGAAGGTGCACCGGGCCGGCTCCGGCTGGCAGATGACCGCCCTGGGCAACCCGGCCAACGGCCGGACGTTCCAGGACCTCATGCCCGCGATCCTGCCGCACCTGTAGCGGGCACCGCAGGCGCACCCACAGCTCCCGGAGGCGGCAGGCCACCGGGAGCTGTCCCACATGATCCGCCATGATCCGCCCGTAGTCCGCACAGAACGAAGCAAGCCGAGGGGACAGAGTCGATGACGGCCGAGCTGGTCCGGGGGCAGAACCACCCCCTGCCCGACACCCGACTGGAGATCCGGGTCTCGGCCGGCCATCCGGTCGTCGCCGGCGCCACCCTCGGCGACGAGCGGGGCACGGTCCCCGGCGTCGAGTGGATCGCCCACCCGGGCTCGCCCTCGCTGCCCGGCGTGGAGGTCTCCCAGCAGGCCGCCGCCGACCACCGCCTCGCCGTGGACCTGGAGGCGCTGCCGACCGCCGTGCACCGCGTCTCCGTCCTTCTGGCGCTCCCCGTCGGCGTCGGCGGTCCGGCCCGCTTCGGCACCGTCGCGGCCCCCTTCGTCGCCGTCACCGGCCTCGACGGCACGGAGATCGCCACCTACACGATCACCGGCCTCGACCGCGAATCCGCCGTCGTCGCCCTGGAGCTGTACCGCCGCCAGGGCGTCTGGAAGGTCCGCGCCATGGGCCAGGGTTACGAGGGCGGCCTGGCCGCGATGCTCGGCGACCAGGGTCTGGAGCGCCCCGCCGACCTGGCCGCGTCGATCCTGGAGGCCGTGGCCCGGGGCCTGGCCCGCTCGGTCTCGGCCCCGCCCCCGCGCGTCCCCGAGGCGGAGCGCGTGCGTCACGCCGCGCCCACGACCGGGTCGGACACGATGTCCGGGTCCGACCCGACGCGCGGACCCGACCCGACGCGCGCGACCGACCCCGCGCCGACCGTGCCGGTGACCCCGCCGCCCGCCCCCACCACGGGCGCCGGCGGCCCGATCAGCTACGCCCACCCCCGCCGTGCGACGCCGGACCCGGAGCCGCAGCAGACCCCGCCCGTCCCCGTCGCGGGGGACGCCAGCGGCTGGTCCATGGACGAGCGGCTCTACAACCAGGTGTGGGGCATGTTCGAGGACCTGGCACGCAGCACCGCCGCGTACCGCAGCGCCTGCGACTTCGCGGAGTCCCGCCTCGACCAGGAGCTCGACCGCGCGCTCTCGGACCCGCGCAGCCGCATCGGCGGAGCGGGGGACGCCGCCCGCGAGGCAGCCCGCGCGAAGCACGACGAGCTCACCGCCCGCGCCCAGGAGGCCCTCGACCGGGACCTCGCCCAGCTCGTCGCCGAGTCCGAGGTCGTCGAACCGGCGCTGCCCGCCGCCTACGCCCGCTGGGACAACCCCGTCTGGCAGGCGTACCGCGTCCCCATGGAGGCGCCGATGGCGTTGCGCCTGGGCGACCTCCATCTGCCCGAGCGGACCGACCTGCGCATCCCGATGCTCGTCCGGCTCCCGCTGGAGCGCGGTCTGTGGGTGGACGCGGGGCGCGGTCACTCCGAGGCGGCCGGACTCCTCGACGAGGCCGAGCTGCGCCGGCTCGCCCTGGACACGGCGGTCGCGCACGCCGCCCGGCTCCTCGCCGTGTATCCGTCCGGTGAGTTCGCCGTCCATGTCGTCGACCCGGCGGGCTCCGGAGCCGCCGCGCTCGCCCCGCTCGTCGAGGCGGGTGTCCTGGCCGGGCCGCCCGCCGCCGGGGCGGCCGGGGTCTCCGCGGTCCTCGCGCGGCTGACCGAGCGCGTCGACCTGGTCCAGATGGCGCTGCGGGCGGGAGCGCCCGACGCGCTGCCGCCCGGCATGGACACCGCCGAGCAGCTCCTGATCGTCCACGACTTCCCGCACGGCTTCGACGACCGGGCGGTCACCCAGCTCCGCTACCTCGCGGACGAGGGCCCGGCCGTCGGCGTCCATCTCATGCTGGTGGCGGACCGCGAGGACGCCTCCGCGTACGGGCCGGTGCTCGACCCGCTGTGGCGTTCCCTGCTGCGGATCACGCCCGTGGCCGACGACCACCTCGCCGACCCGTGGGTCGGCCATGCCTGGACGTACGAGCCGCCCCGCTTCCCGCCCGGCAGCGCGGTGCTCCGTCAAGTCCTCGCCCAGGTGGCCGACGGCCGTCGCCAATGGGGCCGTTGACCTGGCTTCTTGGGATCTCTTTACCCTGCCCTTTACCTTCTCTTGGTTCTTCGGGTAGTCTTCTCGGCGCGGAGGGGAGTACTCCCCAAGCGCGGCGTTCCCGTCAATACGGACGGACCTCGAGTGGTCCGATCCCGGGGCGTCGGCCCGGCCCGTCGCAGACGGCCCGGGTGGAAGAGACCTCCGGCAGCGACGACGCTGATCAAGTAGCCGTACGACGCCGGAGGCGCAGTGGACGTTTCGACGACTCTCTGGGTGCTGACCATTCTCGGTCTGTCCGCCCTTATCGCGATCGACTTCTTCATCGGGCGCAAGCCCCATGACGTGTCGGTCAAGGAAGCCGGAATCTGGACAATCGTCTGGATCGTCCTGGCCGCGCTCTTCGGCCTGGGGCTGGCGATCTTCGGCAACGGTCAGGCGTCGGGTGAGTTCTTCGCCGGCTTCATCACCGAGAAGTCACTCAGTGTCGACAATCTCTTCGTCTTCGTCCTGATCATGGCGAAGTTCTCGGTGCCCTCCCACCTCCAGCAGCGCGTGCTGCTCGTGGGTGTGCTGATCGCCCTGGTCCTGCGCGCGATCTTCATCGCCGCCGGTGCCACGATCATCGCCAGCTTCTCCTGGGTCTTCTACATCTTCGGCGCGTTCCTGATCTACACCGCCTGGAAGCTCATCAAGGAGGCGCGCGCGGACGAGGGAGAGGACGACTGGGAGGAGAACCGTCTCCTCAAGTCGGTCGAGAAGAAGTTCGGCGTCGCGGACAAGTACCACGGCACGAAGCTCTTCATCAAGGTCAACGGCAAGCGCGTGCTGACGCCGCTGATGGTCGTCATGCTCGCCATCGGCACGACCGACGTGCTCTTCGCCCTCGACTCGATCCCGGCGATCTTCGGCCTGACCCAGGACCCGTACATCGTCTTCACCGCCAACGCCTTCGCCCTGATGGGTCTGCGCCAGCTGTACTTCCTGATCGGTGGCCTGCTCAAGAAGCTGGTCCATCTCAGCTACGGCCTGTCGGTGATCCTCGGCTTCATCGGTGTGAAGCTGGTGCTGCACGCACTGCACGAGTCCGGGGTGCACGTCCCCGAGATCTCCATCCCGGTCTCGCTCGCGGTCATCGGTGGCGTCCTGGTCGTCACCACGATCACCAGCCTCATCGCCTCGAAGAAGCAGGCCGAGCGCGAGGCCGTCGAGGAGTTCGCCGAGGCGGCGTCCGAGGCCCCGGCCGTGAAGTCCGGCGAGGCCGAGAAGGACAGCGTCGACGCCTGACCGGGCCTCGGCACCAGAACGCACCGTGCCGGTGCGGGCGGCACACCACCGCTCGCACCGGCCGCGGTGCGTTTCTACGCCGGAGCCTTCTCCGGCGCCTCCGCCCGGGTCGGCAACGTCTCCGGGAGCAGCGCGAAGCACCCCAGGCTCACCAGCGCCACCACCGTCAGATACGCCGCCACACCCCAGGGCGGCCCCGAACCCCCGGCCAGGGTCGTCGCCAGGATCGGGGTCAGCGCCCCGCCCAGGACGCCCGCCAGGTTGTAGCCGACCGCCGCTCCCGTGCACCGCACCCTCGGCTCGTAGAGCTCGGGGAGGTACGCGGCGACCACCGCGAACATCGCGATGAAGGCGAGCAGAGCGCCCAGGAAGCCGAGGAACATCAACATGGGCCGCGCCGTGTGCAGCAGCGCGACCATCGGGAACATCCACAGCGCGGAGGCCGCGCAGCCGGCCAGGCAGAGCGGACGGCGGCCGTACCGGTCGCCCAGCATCGCCGCCAGCGGTGTCGTGGCCCCCTTGATCGCCACCGCCGCCATGATGCAGACCAGCATGGTCGTACGGGCGACCCCGAGGCGCTCGGTGCCGTAGGCCAGGGCCCAGGTGGAGACCGTGTAGAACACCGCGTAGCCGACGGCGAGCGCGCCCGCGGTGAGCAGGACCAGCCGCCAGTGGTCGCGCATCACCTCGGCGAGCGGGGCGTTCGCCCGCTGCCCGGTCGAGCTCAGCTCCTGGAACTGGGGCGTCTCCGCGAGGGACGAACGCAGCAGAAGTCCGCCGACGGCCAGCAGCCCGGCCGCCCAGAACGGCACGCGCCACCCCCACTCGCGGAACTGCGCGTCGGTCAGGGCGGCGGAGAGCGCCAGCATCACGCCGTTCGCGAGCAGGAAGCCGACCGACGGGCCGATCTGCGGGAAGCTCGCCCACAGCGCCCGGCGCCGCTCCGGCGCGTGCTCGGCGGTGAGCAGGACGGCCCCGCCCCACTCGCCGCCCAGCCCGAGCCCCTGCAGAAAGCGCAGCACGAGGAGGAGTACGGGAGCGGTGATGCCGATGCTCGCGTACGTCGGGACAAGGCCGACCGCCACCGTCGCGCAGCCGGTGAGCACCAGCGAGGCGAACATGACCGGGCGCCGTCCGTAGCGGTCGCCGATGTGACCGAAGAGCGCCGAGCCGAGCGGGCGCGAGATGAACCCGACGGCGAAGGTGCCGAACGCGGCCAGGGTCCCCGCGGCAGGGGAGAACGTGGGGAAGAAGAGCGGCCCGAGGACGAGTGCGGCGGCGGTCCCGTAGACGAAGAAGTCGAAGAACTCGATGGCCGTCCCGACGAGCGACGCGGCGGCGAGCCGCCCCATCGAGGGGGCGGAGGGGGGAGCCGGGGAAACAGGAGGAGTCGGCGCATCCAGGGAACCCCGTGGGGCCGGCGGACCCGGAGAGTCCCGGGAATCCGGGGAGCCAGGCGGTGCCGAGGAGTCCTGGGGATCCGGGGATGCCGAAGAGGCCGAAGAGTCCGGGGGACCTGAGGGGCTCGGACGAGCTGCGGAATCCGGGGAATCCGGGGAATCCGTGCGGGCCGTGGCGTCCGGGCCCGACGGCGGACGCGGAGAGTGACTGGGGCGCATGTCGCGCCAACTACCCGGCGTTCGCCCGAGTTACGGGGGCGTGCGGAAGCACACGGTCGTGGACCGCGCGCCTCCGCCGGTCAGGGCCGTCCGGGGCGCGTCACCAGCCGCGCGCGTGCCAGGTCGGGAGCTGCGGGCGCTCGTCACCGAGCGTGGTGTCCTTGCCGTGCCCGGGATAGATCCAGCTCTCGTCCGGAAGGACCGCGAAGAGTTTGGTCTCCACGTCATGGATCAGACTCGCGAAGGCCTTCGGGTCCTTCCAGGTGTTGCCCACTCCGCCGGGGAAGAGGCAGTCGCCGGTGAAGACGTGCGGATGGCCGTGCGGGTCGTCGTAGATCAACGCGATCGAGCCCGGTGTGTGTCCGACCAGCCGGCGGGCGGTCATCTCCACCCGGCCGACCTTGATCGTGTCGCCGTCCTGCACCGGCACGTCGGTCGGCACGGGAATGCCCTCGGCGTCGTACGCCCCGGCGTACGTCCGCGCCCCGGTCGCAGCCACCACCTCGGCGAGCGCCTGCCAGTGGTCGCCATGCTGATGGGTGGTGACGACGGACGCGATGCCGTCGTCACCGATCAGCGTGAGGAGCGTGTCGGCGTCGTTGGCCGCGTCGATCAGCAGCTGCTCGCCGGTCGCCCGGCAGCGCAGCAGATACGCGTTGTTGTCCATCGGACCGACCGCGACCTTGGAGATCATCAGGTCCGTCAGCTCGTGCACATCGGCGGGCCCGCCGACCTTCACCGCTCCGCTGTACGTCATGGGCTCAGCCTATCTCCGGGCACCGACAGGTGGAGGCCCAACAGCCGGGACTACAACGGCGGAAGCTCCGGGAGGTGGTCGCCCGTGAGGACGGCGAGGTGGGCGCCCTTGTCGCCGCGGCCGGACAGCCAGCCGAGGAGTTCGGCACCCGTGCCCCCGAGGACGACGGGGTCGCCCTTGTCGCCGCCGGTCCGCCAGCTCGGACTGGCGTCGTCGTACCCGAGGCGGAGCGTCACCGGCGGGACCTCGGTCCGTCCCGACCAGCGGTCGGCGAGGAAGTCGATCTCCCGCAGGACGAACTCGTCCGGCAGGTGCGTCAGCTCGTAGCCGACTCCCAGGTCGACATGGTGCAGGGCCACCTCGACCCAGCGGCGGAAGGGGATGCGCGCCGCCCGGTCCGTGACGCCGTTGCGCAGCTCCACGGTGCGCTCCCAGTCGGCGGGCTCGGCGCCCACGGCCTGGAAGCGTTCACCGCTCTCGCGCACGTCGGCGAGCTGGACGTCGAGCGGGCGCGCGGCGTCGCGCTCGATGTCGGCGTCACGGGTCGCGGCGTCCGCGTACATGGGCCGGCCCTGGAGAACGTTCACCAGAGCGTCGGCGTTGCGGGCGATGTGGGCCAGAACATGGCCACGGGTCCAGCCGGGAAGCCGTGACGGCTCGGCCAGCGCCGCGTTGTCCAGGGAGGCGGCTGCGTCGAGGAGTCGCTCGGTCGCTTCGCGTACAGAGGCCAGGTCACGCACATGGTCGATCATGGCGCCGACCCTAGCGCCGCCACTCGTTCGGGTGAAGCGGTGAGAGCGAGGCCGGAAATCGAATGTGCGTGCTATAGGCTCGACGGAAGCATCCGGCATCCTTGGTTGTTGGGTACTCAGGCACATCCAGGCATATCTGCGACCCGCACTCCCTGTGCCTCCGCTCTCTCAAGAAAGGTGCGGACCGGCGTGGCCGACCGTCTCATCGTTCGTGGCGCTCGCGAGCACAACCTCAAGAACGTCTCGCTCGACCTCCCGCGTGACTCCCTCATCGTCTTCACCGGGCTGTCCGGGTCGGGCAAGTCCTCCCTCGCGTTCGACACGATCTTCGCCGAGGGGCAGCGCCGGTACGTCGAATCGCTCTCGTCGTACGCCCGGCAGTTCCTCGGCCAGATGGACAAGCCGGACGTCGACTTCATCGAGGGTCTCTCGCCCGCCGTCTCCATCGACCAGAAGTCGACCTCGCGCAACCCGCGCTCGACGGTCGGCACGATCACCGAGGTCTACGACTACCTCCGCCTGCTCTTCGCCCGCATCGGCAAGCCGCACTGTCCCGAGTGCCGCCGCCCGATCTCCCGCCAGTCGCCGCAGGCCATCGTCGACAAGGTCCTGGAGCTTCCCGAGGGGAGCCGCTTCCAGGTCCTCTCGCCGCTGGTGCGCGAGCGCAAGGGCGAGTTCGTCGACCTCTTCGCCGACCTCCAGACCAAGGGCTACAGCCGGGCGCGGGTGGACGGGCAGACCATCCAGCTCAGCGAACCGCCGACCCTGAAGAAGCAGGAGAAGCACACGATCGAGGTGGTCGTCGACCGCCTCACCGTGAAGGACAGCGCCAAGCGCCGGCTCACCGACTCCGTCGAGACGGCCCTCGGGCTCTCCGGCGGCATGGTCGTGCTCGACTTCGTCGACCTCGCCGAGGACGACCCCGAGCGCGAGCGGATGTACTCGGAGCACCTCTACTGCCCGTACGACGACCTGTCCTTCGAGGAGCTGGAGCCCCGCTCCTTCTCCTTCAACTCGCCCTTCGGCGCCTGCCCGGACTGCACCGGCATCGGCACCCGCATGGAGGTCGACCCCGAGCTGATCGTCCCCGACGAGGACAAGTCCCTCGACGAGGGCGCGATCCACCCCTGGTCGCACGGCCACACCAAGGAGTACTTCGGCCGGCTCATCGGCGGACTCTCCGAGGCGCTCGGCTTCCGTACGGACATGCCGTACGCCGGCCTCCCGGCACGGGCCAAGAAGGCCCTGATGCACGGCCACAAGACCCAGGTCGAGGTCCGCTACCGCAACCGGTACGGACGCGAGCGGGCGTACACCACCCCGGCCTTCGAGGGTGCCGTCTCCTTCGTCAAGCGGCGGCACAGCGAGGCCGAGAGCGACTCCAGCCGCGAGCGCTTCGAGGGCTACATGCGCGAGGTGCCCTGCCCCACCTGTGAGGGCACCCGTCTGAAGCCGATCGTCCTCGCGGTCACGGTCATGGAGCGGTCCATCGCCGAGGTCTCGGCGATGTCGATCAGCGAGTGCGCCGAGTTCCTGGGCCGTCTGAAGCTCAACGCACGCGACAAGAAGATCGCCGAGCGGGTCCTCAAGGAGGTCAACGAGCGGCTGCGGTTCCTCGTCGACGTCGGCCTCGACTACCTCTCGCTCAACCGCGCCGCCGGCACGCTCTCGGGCGGTGAGGCCCAGCGCATCCGGCTCGCCACGCAGATCGGCTCCGGTCTGGTCGGCGTGCTGTACGTCCTGGACGAGCCGTCCATCGGCCTGCACCAGCGCGACAACCACCGTCTCATCGAGACGCTGGTCCGGCTGCGGGACATGGGCAACACACTCATCGTCGTCGAGCACGACGAGGACACCATCAAGGTCGCCGACTGGGTCGTCGACATCGGCCCCGGCGCCGGCGAGCACGGCGGCAAGGTCGTCCACTCCGGTCCCCTCGCCGAGCTGCTCACCAACAAGGAGTCGATGACCGGGCAGTACCTCTCGGGCCGCAAGGCCATCGGGATGCCCGAGATCCGCCGCCCCGTGGACCCCACGCGCCGGCTCACGGTGCACGGCGCCCGCGAGAACAACCTTCGGGACATCGACGTCTCCTTCCCGCTGGGCGTGCTCACCGCCGTCACCGGCGTCTCCGGCTCGGGCAAGTCGACGCTGGTCAACGACATCCTGTACACCCACCTGGCACGGGAGCTGAACGGCGCCAAGTCGGTGCCCGGGCGGCACACGCGCGTGGACGGCGACGACCTCGTCGACAAGGTCGTGCACGTCGACCAGTCACCGATCGGCCGCACCCCGCGGTCGAACCCGGCGACGTACACCGGAGTCTTCGACCACGTCCGCAAGCTCTTCGCCGAGACGATGGAGGCGAAGGTCCGCGGCTATCTGCCGGGCCGGTTCTCCTTCAACGTCAAGGGCGGCCGCTGCGAGAACTGCTCCGGCGACGGCACGATCAAGATCGAGATGAACTTCCTCCCGGACGTCTACGTCCCGTGCGAGGTCTGCCACGGCGCCCGGTACAACCGGGAGACCCTGGAGGTCCACTACAAGGGCAAGTCCATCGCCGAGGTCCTGGACATGCCGATCGAGGAGGCCCTGGACTTCTTCGAGGCCGTCCCGACGATCGCGCGCCATCTGCGCACGCTCAACGAGGTCGGTCTGGGGTACGTCCGGCTCGGCCAGTCCGCGCCGACGCTCTCGGGCGGCGAGGCGCAGCGCGTGAAGCTCGCCTCCGAGCTCCAGAAGCGGTCGACGGGCCGCACGGTGTACGTCCTGGACGAGCCGACCACCGGTCTGCACTTCGAGGACATCTCGAAGCTGATCACGGTCCTGTCGGGCCTGGTCGACAAGGGCAACTCGGTGATCGTCATCGAGCACAACCTCGATGTCATCAAGACCGCGGACTGGGTCATCGACATGGGCCCGGAGGGCGGCAGCGGCGGTGGTCTGGTGATCGCCGAGGGCACCCCGGAGGAGGTCGCGTCGGTCTCGACGAGCCACACCGGCAAGTTCCTCCGCGAGATCCTCGGCGCGGACCGCATCAGCGACGCGACGGTGCCCGCGGCGCGGAAGGCGTCCGGCTCCGCAAAGAAGGCACCTGCCAAGAAGGCCACCGCGAAGACGTCCGCGGCCACGGCCAAGAAGGCCCCCGCCAAGAAGACGGTGGCGCGGGCACGCAAGGCATGAGGCCGGGGCCGGGGTCGCTGAGGCTGCCCCGGCCCACCGGCCCCGTACGGATACGACACCCGCCAAAGGCCGGTCGTCCGGTCCACGCCGGGGCGACCGGCTCCGGCGCCGCTCTGTCGTCAGTCCGTCAGCTCGCTCGCGTACGGCGGCTCCGCGCCCGGGCGGGTGCAGGTCACGGCCGCCGCCCTCGCCGCGTACGACAGGAGGGCGGACCAGGCGTCCACGTCCAGGGAGCGCACCGGGCGGTCTCCCAGGCCGTGGAGCAGGGCCGCGTTCACCGTGTCACCCGCGCCGATCGTGTCCGCGACCTGCACACGGACCGCCGGAACCGACACCTCGGACGACGGGGTGAAGACCGTCAGCCCCGCCCCGCCACGGGTCAGGACCACCGCCGACGGGCCCCGCTCCAGCCACTCGGCCGGGGAGCCGCCCAGCCAGGCGGCGTCCTCCTCCGAGAGCTTCAGAAGCGAGACGTACGGCAGCCAGCCCGCGAAGCGCTCACGGTAGGCGGTGGCGTCCGGGATCAGGCCCGGACGGATGTTGGGGTCGAGGAGCGTCAGGGCGCCACGCTCCGCCTCCCGCCGCAGCAGCGCCTCGTACGCGCTCGCGCCCGGTTCCAGGGCCAGTGAACAGGTGCCGAACGCCACCGCTCGCACCCCCTCGGGAAGCCGCTCCGGCACGGCGAAGAGCCGGTCGGCCGTTCCCTCGACATAGAAGCCGTACTCCGCCGAGCCGTCCGAGCCCACCGAGGCGACCGCGAGCGTCGTCGGCTCCGGGCCGCGCTGCACCAGCCGGTCCGAGACCCCCGCCGCGCGCAACCCGTCCACCAGGGCCTCCCCGAAGGCGTCCGTGGAGACGCGCGAGCAGAACGTCACCTCCGCGCCCAGCCGGCCGAGCGCCACGGCCGTGTTGTACGGGCCCCCGCCCGGCCTGGGCGTCAGCGGGGACAGCGCAGCGACGGCGGTCCCCTCGGGGACCAGATCGATCAGGGACTCACCGGCGACGACGATCACGCCGTGAACGTAACCCATGCCCCACAGGCCACGACAACCCCCGCGAAGGGGCGCAGAGACCCGCCGGTATCGTCGGTTCGGTCACCTCTTGCCCCGATCGCACCGTGGAGCGCCCATGTCCGGCCAGTCCAGCCGCCGCACCGTACTGAAGGGCGCCGCGCTCGCCGGGGCCGCCGGGCTGGGTGTCGCCGCCTGCTCCACGGATTCCAAGCTCGGGCACGCCCAGGTCCCGACCCCGACCGCACCGGTCACCCTCGGAGCGCCCGACGAGGTGCCCGTCGGCGGCGCCAAGCTCTACCGCGAGCAGCGGGTCCTGGTGAGCTGCCCGGCCAAGGGCCAGTACAAGGCGTTCAGCGCCCAGTGCACCCACGCCGGCTGCGTCCTCGACAAGATCGAGAACAACGAGGGCAACTGCCCCTGCCACGGCAGCCGCTTCGACGTGACCACCGGCAAGGCCCTCCAGGGCCCGGCGACGGTCCCGCTCCCCGAGGTCCCGGTCCGCGTCGAGGGCGGCAAGCTGGTGGCGGGCCCCGAGGCCTGAGGCCCCGGCGCCTACGCCCAGTCCCAGTCGATCCCCAGGATCCCCGGCCGTACCCCCTGCTCCACCAGATGCACCGTGCGGTGCCGCCCGGTCAGCGTCAGCTCCGAGCGACCACCGCGCGGCGCACCGGCCGAGGCCTGCGCGAAGCGCCGGCAGCGTACCGGCAGCGCCGCCTCGTCGAACCGCACCTGAAGCACGTACTGCCCGCCGGCGAAGCTGAACCCCCGGACGTACTCCCCGCTCGGACCGCCCGTCCCGTCCTCGAAGCCGTACCCGAAGAGGTACGTGTCCCCGGCCCGCAGCCGCGCGTCGAAGAGCAGCTCCGCGACCAGCACCCCCGTCTCCCGGTGCCACCGAACCCGCCCCGTGCGACAGTTGTCGGTCGCCCGCACCACCACCCGCGAAGGATCGCAACCCGGATCGCCGTGGTGGATGGCGAGATAGCGGTCGATCCCGTCCCGGTGGGCCCGCACCACATGCTGGGAGTCGCGCCCCACCAGCTCCCTCCCCGCCCCGATCCGTACCCGCTCGTGGTGGCCGACCGTGTGCAGCCCGCCGTCCACCGGCGACTCCAGCTCGGTGAGCAGCGCCTCCACGGCACCCGACGCCTCCACCAGCGAGCGGTACGAGCGGCCCGTCGGCCGTTCCACGTCACCGCGCGCCCCGGCGTCCTCGGCCAGCAGCCGGACCAGTGAGTTGCCCGGCAGCTGCAGGACCTCCTCCAGCGCGCGCACGGCCTTCATCGACTCGGGCCGCTGCGGGCGGCGGGCGCCCTGCTGCCAGTAACTGAGGCTGGTCACCCCGACCTTGATCCCCCGATGGGCGAGATGGTGCTGCACCCGCTGGAGCGGCAGACCCCGCACCGCGAACGCCGTGCGGAGCGCCAGATGGAACGGTCCGGTGTGCAGCAATTGCGCCAGATCGGCCTCGGTGTGCCCCACGGGGACTCCTCAGTGAACGTTCACGACGAAGGGGGCGGGCCACCGCGCCGGCGGGGGCAGGGCCGCAGGTGACGGGGAGGCGCGTGTTCACATCCGGGGTCACACCGTTCACAGCCCGCCGTCACCCCGCATTGAAGCGTGTTGACCCGTTCCGGACAACGCTCGATGCTCCTGACAAGCGTCCGGACGCGGTCCTCCGACTCCCCACATCCCCACCCCCCACCTCGGGAGGAACGCGATGCGCAGTAGAAAGCTGTCCATGGCGGCACTCGCCGCTGCCGCCCTCTTCCTGCTCCCCATGTCGTCGGCGACCGCCGCGCCGACGAGCGAGGACGTCTCCACCCAAGCCGCCCAAGGGACCCGGGCGACCCTCGCGTACAAGCGACTGAACATCACCATGCAGGCGCAGCAGAAGACCAACTGGTGCTGGGCCGCCGCCGGCAACACCATCGCGACCTGGTTCGGCAGGAACTACAGCCAGAACCAGTTCTGCAACGCCGCCTTCAACCGTCAGCAGGGCTACGACTGCCCCAACAACCAGGCCACCCTCGGCAATGTGCAGACCGGCCTGCGCTGGGCGGGCATCAACCCCGGCTCGTACGTGACGGGCTGGCTGCGCTGGTCGACCGTGCAGAGCGAGATCGACGCCGACCGCCCGATCGAGACACGGATCCAGTGGTCGAGCGGCGGTGGACACATGCATGTGATCTACGGGTACGACGACGCGAACAGCTGGGTGTACTGGGGCGATCCGTGGCCCTCCAGCGACCGCTACAACTGGGCCTCGCACGCCTGGTACGTCGACAACGGCTCGTTCTCCTGGACCCACTCGCTCTACCGGATAGGGGCGTGACGACGATGAACGTACGTGCACGCGCGATCCGCGCCGGGATTCTGTCCGCCGTCGCCCTCGTCGGCCTCGGTGCCGTACCGGCCGCCGCGGCCGATGCGCCGCCTTCCGAGGCGACCCCGGAGAAGGCGGCCTCCGCGCCCGCGACGCTGGACACGCTCTCCCGGTTCTTCGCCCGCGACGGCGCCGTCGCCCGCTCGGCGGCGCAGCCCCGGATCGAGGGCGCTTCCGTACCGGTGCGGGTGCTGTCCCCGGACTTCGTGGCGGGGAAGGCGGGAGCTCCCGTCGCCCGCGTCGAGTTCCACGCCAGCAAGGCGGTCGCCTCGGACGGACAGACGGCCTCGCTGTGGACGGTGCGGCAGGCCGGTGGCTGGCAGGTGGTGAACATCGCCACCGGCGACGACGAGATCCGCTACGCGGCGCAGGGTGCGCGGGCGCTGCCGGGCGGGGTCGTGTTCCGCGAGCCGCAGATCGACGCCTGGTACGTCCAGAAGGGCGCGAAGGTGCTTCCGCTGGACGAGGACGCGGTACGGGCGGTCGGGAAGAACGGGACGAGTCTGGCGGCGTACCGGGACCGGGTCGTGAAGGCGTACGGGGACAAGCTGCCGGCGTCCGCCTACGCCCGGAAGGGCGCGGCCGGTGGTTACGCGACGGAGTCTCCCGCTCACGAGGAGCCTCTCGTCACGGCCGTCGCCGCCACGGCGGGCGGGGGCGCGGTGCTGGCCCTGGGCCTGATCGGGGCACGGGCCCGTCGCCGCCGGCACTCGGCCTGACGCTCTCCCGCCGCGCGGACCGTGCGGCCCGGTGGTGGGGTCGTGCCCACCACCGGGCGCAACCCCCCACCGGGAGGGGCGGGGGTGGGGTTCGACCTCTCGCCCCGCCCCCGCCCTCTCACTGCGCCAGGTACCCCCCGTCCACCGGCAGGACCACCCCCGTGATGAAGGATGCCTCCGCCGAGGCCAGGAAGAGGATCGCCGCCGCGACCTCCTCCGGGGTGCCGAAGCGGGCCATGGGGTGGGCGCGGACGATGTGCGACAGGTATTCCGGGCCGCCCGGTTCCGTACGGGCCGCGGCGACACGTTCCGTCTCGATCGTGCCCGGGGCCACCGCGTTGACCCGGATTCCGCGGTCCGCCCACTCCACCGCCAGGTGCTTCGTCAGGCCCGAGGCCACGAACTTGGCCGGGCCGTAGACCGCCTGGCGGGCCTGGCCCGCCACCCCGGAGATCGACGAGGTGCACACGATCGCCCCGCCGCCGTCCTGTCCGGCCATCGCCTCGATCGCGTACTTGCAGGTCAGGAACATGCCCCTGCCGTCCACGGCCATGACCCGGTCCCAGTCCTCCCCGGTCGCCTCCGTGACGTCGGAGAGCGGGATCACCCCCGCGTTCGCCACCAGGACGTCCAGCCGGCCGAACCGCTCCACCGCCGTCGTGATCATCCGCCGGGCGTCCTCGTCCCGCGAGACGTCGCCGACCACCGCCACCATGCCCTCGTCGAGGGTCGCCAGCCGCTCCTCGTCCACGTCGGCGGCCACCACCCGCGCCCCCTCCCGGGCGAAGCGCACCGCCGTCGCCCGCCCGATCCCGCTCGCCGCCCCGGTGATCACGCACACCCGGCCCGCAAGCCGTCCTGTCGCCTCGTTCGCCATGACCGGCCAACGAGCGCACGCGGTCTGAGTGTCGGTCGCCGCCAGTAGGGTGGGTGGCATGGCCGACCCCTCCAGCTACCGCCCCGAGCCGGGACAGATTCCCGACACACCCGGGGTCTACAAGTTCCGCGACGAGCACCGCCGGGTGATCTACGTCGGGAAGGCGAAGTCCCTGCGCCAGCGGCTGGCCAACTACTTCCAGCCGCTCGTGAGCCTGCACCCGCGCACGGCCACGATGGTCACCACGGCCGCCTCCGTGGAGTGGACCGTCGTCTCGACCGAGGTCGAGGCGCTTCAGCTGGAGTACTCCTGGATCAAGGAGTTCGACCCCCGGTTCAACGTCAAGTACCGGGACGACAAGAGCTATCCCTACCTCGCGGTGACCATGAACGAGGAGTTCCCCCGCGTCCAGGTCCTGCGCGGCCACAAGAAGAAGGGCGTGCGCTACTTCGGTCCGTACGCCCACGCGTGGGCCATCCGCGAGACGGTCGACCTGATGCTCCGGGTCTTCCCCGTCCGTACGTGCTCCGCCGGTGTCTTCCGCAACGCCGCCTCCGCCGGCCGCCCCTGCCTCCTCGGCTACATCGGCAAGTGCTCCGCCCCCTGCGTGGGCCGGGTTACCCCCGACGAGCACCGCGAACTGGCCGAGGAGTTCAGCGACTTCATGGCCGGCCGCACCGGTACGTACATCCGCCGTCTGGAGAAGCAGATGATGGCGGCGGCCGAGGAGATGGAGTACGAGAAGGCGGCCCGGCTCCGCGACGACATAGAGGCGCTGCGGCGTGCGATGGAAAAGAACGCCGTCGTCCTCGCCGACGCCACCGACGCCGATCTGATCGCGCTCGCCGAGGACGAGCTGGAGGCCGCGGTCCAGATCTTCCATGTCCGCGGGGGACGGGTGCGCGGCCAGCGTGGCTGGGTCACCGACAAGGTCGAGGCCGTCTCCACGGCCGACCTCGTCGAGCACGCGCTCCAGCAGCTGTACGGGGAGGAGAGCGGCGACGCCGTCCCCAAGGAGGTCCTCGTCCCGGCCGTGCCCGAGGACGCCGAGGCCGTCACCCTGTGGCTGAGCGGCCGCCGGGGTTCCCAGGTCTCCCTCCGGGTGCCGCAGCGCGGCGACAAGAAGGACCTGATGGAGACGGTCGCGCGCAACGCGCAGCAGGCGCTCGTGCTGCACAAGACCAAGCGCGCCAGCGACCTGACGACCCGCTCCCGGGCCCTGGAGGAGATCGCGGAGGCCCTGGACCTGGACTCCGCGCCGCTGCGGATCGAGTGCTTCGACATCTCGCACCTCCAGGGCGACGACGTCGTGGCGTCCATGGTCGTCTTCGAGGACGGGCTGCCGCGCAAGAGCGAGTACCGCCGCTTCCAGATCAAGGGCTTCGAGGGCCAGGACGACGTCCGCTCGATGCACGAGGTGATCAGCCGCCGCTTCAAGCGCTACCTCGCCGAGAAGGAGAAGACGGGGGAGTGGGACCAGGAGGGCGTGGCCGTGGATGCCGAGGGCGACGCGGTGGACGCCGGGGGTGACGTCGGCGTGGGGGACGGCGTGGCGGACGGCCTGGGGACGGCGGACGGCGTGCAGGCGGGACCCGGTCCCGGCGCCGGAGGACCCCGCCGTGCCAACGGCTCAGGACCCGCCTCCGGCGAGGTGCCCGTCGACGACGGGCGACCCAAGCGCTTCGCGTACCCGCCCCAGCTCGTCGTCGTCGACGGCGGGCAGCCCCAGGTCGCCGCCGCCCGGCGGGCGCTCGACGAGCTGGGGATCGACGACATCGCCGTCTGCGGCCTCGCCAAGCGCCTGGAGGAGGTCTGGCTGCCCGGCGACGACGACCCCGTCGTGCTGCCCCGCTCCAGCGAGGGCCTGTACCTCCTCCAGCGGGTACGTGACACGGCTCACGACTTCGCCATCCGCTACCAGCGCTCGAAGCGGAACAAGCGCGTCAGGACCAGCCCCCTGGACGCCGTCCCCGGCCTCGGCGATACCCGCAAACAGGCGTTGATCAAGCATTTCGGCTCGGTGAAGCGGTTGCGACAGGCGACAATCGAGCAGATCTGCGAGGTTCCCGGCATGGGCCGCAAGACGGCCGAGGCCGTGGCGGTGGCCCTCGCGCAGGCGGCCCCGGCCGCACCCGCCGTGAATACGGCAACAGGAGAGATCATTGAAGACGACGGGGGCAGCACAGCATGACCGCGCACGACGGGCACGACCAGCACGATGAGCAAGAGAAGCAGCGAGAAGACGGAGCAGGACACGTGAGTACGGGCACGAAGGAGGCCGGTGAGACCGCCGACTCGGCGGCCATCCCCGAGCTGGTGATCATCTCCGGCATGTCCGGCGCCGGCCGGTCCACCGCGGCGAAGTGCCTGGAGGACCTCGGCTGGTTCGTCGTCGACAATCTGCCGCCCGCGCTGATCCCCACCATGGTGGAGCTCGGCGCCCGCTCCCAGGGCAACGTGGCCCGGATCGCCGTCGTCGTCGACGTCCGCGGCCGGCAGTTCTTCGACGCCCTGCGGGAGTCCCTCGCCGCACTCGACGCCCAGCAGGTCACCCGCCGGATCGTCTTCCTGGAGTCCTCCGACGAGGCCCTGGTCAGGCGGTTCGAGTCGGTCCGCAGGCCGCACCCGCTCCAGGGCGACGGCCGCATCACCGACGGCATCGCCGCCGAGCGGGACCTGCTGCGCGAGCTGCGCGGCGACGCCGACCTGGTGATCGACACCTCCAGCCTCAACGTCCACGAGCTGCGCGCCAAGATGGACGCCCAGTTCGCCGGCGACGAGGAGCCGGAGCTGCGGGCCACCGTCATGTCGTTCGGATTCAAGTACGGGCTCCCCGTCGACGCCGACCTCGTCGTCGACATGCGCTTCCTGCCGAACCCGCACTGGGTCCCCGAGCTGCGGCCCTTCACCGGGCTGAACGAGGAGGTCTCGGCGTATGTCTTCAACCAGCCCGGGGCCAAGGAGTTCCTCGACCGCTACACCGAGCTGCTCCAGCTGATCGCCGCGGGCTACCGCCGCGAGGGCAAGCGGTACGTGACCATCGCCGTCGGCTGCACCGGCGGCAAGCACCGCTCGGTCGCCACGTCCGAGAAGCTCGCCGCCCGCCTTGCAGCGGAAGGGGTCGAGACCGTCGTCGTCCACCGGGACATGGGGCGCGAGTGAAGCCGTACCGCCGGCGTACGTCCACGCTCTCGGTACGTACGCTCCGCAGGCGCGGCGCCCAGCCCAAGGTCGTCGCGCTCGGCGGGGGCATGGGTCTGTCGGCCTCCCTCGCCGCCCTGCGCCGGATCACCGGTGATCTCACCGCGGTCGTCACCGTCGCCGACGACGGCGGCTCCAGCGGCCGGCTCCGGGAGGAGCTGGGCGTGCTGCCGCCCGGCGACCTGCGCAAGGCGCTCGCCGCGCTGTGCGGGGACGACGACTGGGGCCAGACCTGGGCCCGGGTCATCCAGCACCGCTTCCAGTCCAAGGGCGATCTGCACGAGCACGCGGTCGGCAATCTGCTGATCGTCGCCCTCTGGGAGCAGCTCGGCGACCATGTCCTCGCGCTGGACCTGGTCGGCAAGCTGCTGGGCGCGCACGGCCGGGTGCTGCCGATGTCCGCCGTGCCGCTGGAGCTCCAGGCCCTGGTCAAGGGGCACGATCCGGCGCGCCCGGACGACGTCGACACGGTCCGTGGCCAGGCCACGGTGGCGCTCACGCCCGGTGAGGTGCAGTCCGTGCATCTCGTCCCGAACGACCCGCCCGCCGTCCCCGAGGCCGTCGCCGCGGTCCGCGACGCGGACTGGGTGGTGCTGGGCCCGGGCTCCTGGTTCTCCTCCGTGATTCCGCACCTGCTCGTGCCCGAGCTGCTCGACGCGCTCACCGAGACCAAGGCCCGCAAGGTCCTCTCCCTGAACCTCGCGCCGCAGCCGGGAGAAACCGAGGGGTTCTCTCCGCAGCGTCATTTGGAGGTTTTGGGACGACACGCCCCTAAACTCGCCCTGGACGTGGTGCTGGCCGACGAGGCCGCCGTGCCCGATCGCGAGTCCCTCGCCGACGCCGCCAAGCGGCTCGGTGCCGCGGTCGAGCTGGCGCCGGTGGCCCGTGCTGGGGGCCCCTCCCAGGCCGAAGGGCGTGGGGGCGGGCAACCGAAGCATGATCCGGAGCTGTTGGCCGCCGCGTACGACCGTATTTTTCGGATGCATGGAAGGATCGGCCCATGGCGATGACGGCAGCGGTGAAGGACGAGATCTCCCGGCTTCCCGTCACCCGGACCTGCTGCAGGAAGGCAGAGGTCTCGTCGATCCTGCGGTTCGCCGGCGGTCTGCACCTGGTGAGCGGGCGGATCGTGATCGAGGCGGAGCTGGACACCGCGATGGCGGCGCGTCGGCTCAAGCGGGACATCCTGGAGATCTTCGGGCACAGCTCCGAGCTGATCGTGATGGCCCCCGGTGGGCTGCGGCGCGGCTCCCGCTTCGTCGTCCGGGTGGTGGCGGGCGGCGACCAGCTGGCCCGGCAGACCGGTCTGGTCGACGGCCGGGGCCGCCCGATCCGGGGGCTGCCCCCGCAGGTCGTCTCGGGTGCCACCTGCGACGCCGAGGCGGCCTGGCGCGGCGCGTTCCTGGCGCACGGCTCGCTGACCGAGCCAGGGCGCTCCTCCTCCCTGGAGGTGACCTGCCCCGGTCCGGAGGCGGCTCTCGCCCTGGTGGGTGCGGCGCGCCGGCTGAGCATCGCCGCGAAGGCCCGTGAGGTACGGGGCGTGGACCGGGTCGTCGTCCGGGACGGGGACGCCATCGGCGCCCTGCTGACCCGGCTGGGCGCGCACGAGTCGGTGCTGGCCTGGGAGGAGCGGCGGATGCGCCGCGAGGTCCGCGCGACCGCGAACCGGCTGGCGAACTTCGACGACGCCAACCTGCGCCGCTCGGCGCGGGCGGCCGTGGCCGCCGGCGCACGGGTGCAGCGTGCGCTGGAGATCCTCGGCGAGGAGGTGCCCGAGCACCTCGCCGCCGCGGGCCGGCTGCGCATGGAGCACAAGCAGGCCTCCCTGGAGGAGCTCGGCGCGCTCGCCGACCCGCCGCTGACCAAGGACGCGGTCGCGGGCCGCATCCGCCGTCTGCTGGCCATGGCGGACAAGCGGGCGCAGGACCTGGGCATCCCGGGGACCGAGTCCAACCTGACGGAGGAGCTGGACGACAGCCTGGTCGGCTGACCTGCCGCCGGGAGTCCGCCGACCCCGGACGCCCGTACTCCGCTCAACTCGCCGTTGCCGGTGCCTTTCTGAGGCACCGGCAGCGGCGTTCTGGTCCGATCGGGGGTGATCTTCGACGCGACCGCACGCACCCTTGACATGATCATGAACGGTGATCAGCCTGGCGTCTGTTCTCTTTCGTGGCAGACAACAGCAAGGGGGGCTTATGAGACGCAGAGCGAGATCGATCCTCGCAGCGGCTTCACTGCTGATCGCGGGACTGGCGACGGCACCCGTCGCCGGAGCGGAACCGAACGGCGACGGCGGCGACGCCCTCTCCGTATGGCGTGCGCAAGTCAGCAAGGAGCAGGTGCCCCTGCTCCTCGAGGCCGGCGCCGACGGTCACGAACTGACCGAGCAGGTACCGGAGAAGGGCTCCGCCACCCTCGAGCTCTACCTCACCGACAAGCAGGCCGGACAGCTGCGCGGCAAGGGCGTCGAACTCGCCGAGCACACCCTCTCCACCCAGGCCGAGAAGCGGGTCGCCGGAGCCGGGGACGGCGTCTTCCGTCCGTACGGCGGGGCGAACGGGCTCAAGCAGGAGATCCTGGCCACCTCCCAGGCCCACCCGGACCTCACCAAGGTCGTCTCCATCGGCAGGACCGTGAAGGGCCAGGACATCCTCGCCCTCAAGGTCACCAAGGGCGCCAAGAAGGCCAAGGACGGCACCCGGCCCGCCACGCTGTACATGTCCAACCAGCACGCCCGGGAGTGGATCACCCCCGAGATGACGCGGCGGCTGATGCACCACTACCTCGACAGCTATGGCAAGGACCAGCGGGTCACGAAGATCGTCGACTCCACCGAGCTGTGGTTCGTGCTCTCCGCCAACCCGGACGGCTACGACTTCACCCACGCCGACCCCGAGAACCGCCAGTGGCGCAAGAACCTCCGCGACAACGACGGCGACGGGCGGATCGAGTCCGGCGACGGCGTCGACCTCAACCGCAACTTCGCCTACAAGTGGGGATACGACAACGAGGGTTCGTCGCCCGACCCGGCCGACGAGACCTTCCGCGGGACCGGCCCGATGTCCGAGCCCGAGACCAAGGCCGTCGACGCATTCCAGAAGCGCATCGGCTTCCAGTACGGCATCAACTACCACTCCGCCGCCCAGCTGCTGCTCTACGGAGTCGGCTGGCAGGTCGCCACCGACACCCCCGACGACGTGGCCCTCAAGTCGCTCGCCGGCACCCCGGAGAAGTCCGCCGTCCCCGGTTACCGGCCGCAGGTCTCCTCCGAGCTCTACACCACCAACGGCGAGGCGGACGGGCACGCGGCCAACGTCAACGGGATGCAGATGTTCACCCCGGAGATGTCGACCTGCGCCACCGCCTCCCGCGTCGACCCGAACGACGCCTGGGAGCCCGCCGACTGCGCCTCCGTCTTCACCTTCCCGGACGACGAGAAGCTGATCCAGGCGGAGTTCGCCAAGAACATCCCGTTCGCGCTCGCCGTCGCCGAGACCTCGGCCCACCCGGACCGTCCCGTCTCCGTCACCGGTCTCGACGCGCCCGACTTCACTCCGGACGCCTTCACCACCTCCTACGCCCGCGGTGGCGACCAGGAGGTCGCCGTGACCGCCCGCAAGTCGCTGCGCTCCAAGGAGCTCAAGTACCGCGTCAACGGCGGCCGGACGCACAGCGAACGCCTGGAGGCGTGGAAGGGCGGCGAGACCTACGGAGGCGAGGACAACCTCTCCTTCGACCAGTACCGGGCCGAGGTCGAGGACGCGCAGCCGGGCGACACCGTCCAGGTCTGGTTCACCGGCCGCACCCGCGAGGGCAAGGCGACCTCGTCCACGCCGTTCACGTACACGGTGGCCGACCGGGCCCGCGGCGACGTGCTCGTCCTCGCCGAGGAGGGTGGCACCGACGCCGCGCGCCACACCGCCGCCTATGTGAAGGCGCTCGCCGACAGCGGCCGTAAGGCCGCCGTCTGGGACGTCGCCACCCGGGGGACCCCGGACGCGCTCGGCGTGCTGAGCCACTTCCGTACGGTCGTCTGGTACACCGGCGCAGAGCAGCCCTCCGGGCCGGTCATGCTGGCCGTGCGTGACTACCTCAACGAGGGCGGCAAGCTCATCAACGCCGGGGAGAAGTCCGGCGGCCTCGTCGACATCGGCCGGGCGACGTCCAACGACTTCGCCCAGTACTTCCTCGGTGCCTATCACCGGGCCGGACTGAAGAACCCGCCCGCCTTCGCCGGGTCCCGCGGATTCGGGGGACTCACGACCGGCCTCGGCGGCACGGCCGACAACCCGCTGGACAACGCCGGCGCGTACACCGTCACCTCGGACACGCTCGAGCCGCGTGGCTTCCCGCAGTTCGGCAGCAGCAGGTCCGCCGGCGACTACCCGGGCGTCCGCACCCCCTTCGAGCCCTACGAGGGCACGTCCTTCGCGGCCGTCCGGCACTCCGACAACACCTGGACGCGCCTCGGCCGCACCGTCGACCTCACCGCCATCGCCGCCGCGGACAGGCCGAGCCTGCGCTTCCAGGTCAGTTACGACACCGAGCCCGGCTACGACAACCTCGTCGTCGAGGCCCACACCGTCGGCCAGGACGACTGGACCACGCTGCCCGACGCCAACGGCGGCACATCCACCGCCGCCCCTGCCGACTGCGGCGAGGGCTACTACGTCCAGGGCCACCCCTTCCTCGCCCGCTACCTGACCGTCGGCGAGGACGGCTGCGCCACCAGCGGCACCACCGGCTCCTGGAACGCCTTCACCGGCCCCTCCAACGGCTGGCAGCAGGCGTCGATCGACCTCAGCGCCTACGCGGGCAAGCAGGTCGAGCTGTCGATCTCGTACATCTCCGACCCCGGGACCGGCGAGATGGGTGCCTTCGTCGACGACACCGCGCTCGTCGTCGGTGGCACTCCGGGCCAGAGCGAGGGGTTCGAGACCTCGCTGGGAGCCTGGTCCGTACCCGGCCCGCCGGCCGGCAGCCCCGGGAACGGCACCGAGTGGACCCGCTCGCCGGGGCTCTTCCACTCCCAGGCCGCGGTCACCACTCGTGACACCGTCCTCCTCGGCTTCGGCCTGGAGCACGTCACGAGCGCGGCGCAGCGAACGTCACTCATTCGAAGGGCGCTCGGAGCGGTGCACGGCTGAGCGGGCACCCGCCCTTTTGATCACAGTCAGTGATCGGGACGAATTGGGCACTGTGGCTCGAACCCGCCGGTAATAACGGGCCACAGTGCTTTCTCGCGGTATTCCGACTGCACGCGATGTCACTCTGAGCCGATGGGAGAGGTAGGGTCGTAAGCGGTCGGGGACATCCCTAAAAGAATCTCGCCGGCGTCGAAACCCGGCGTACCTAACGAGGAGATCGGTTCGTGACGATCCGCGTAGGCATCAACGGCTTTGGCCGCATCGGTCGCAACTACTTCCGCGCGCTCCTTGAGCAGGGTGCCGACATCGAGATCGTGGCTGTCAACGACCTGGGTGACACCGCGACCACTGCTCACCTGCTGAAGTACGACACGATCCTGGGACGCCTCAAGGCCGAGGTCACCCACACCGCCGACACCATCACCGTCGACGGCCACACCATCAAGGTGCTCTCCGAGCGCAACCCGGCCGACATCCCCTGGGGCGACCTGGGCGTCGACATCGTCATCGAGTCGACCGGCATCTTCACCAAGAAGGCCGACGCCGAGAAGCACATCGCCGGTGGCGCGAAGAAGGTCCTCATCTCGGCTCCGGCCAAGGACGAGGACATCACCATCGTCATGGGCGTCAACCAGGACAAGTACGAGCCGGCGAATCACCACGTCATCTCGAACGCCTCCTGCACCACCAACTGTGTGGCGCCGATGGCCAAGGTTCTCGACGAGAACTTCGGCATCGTCAAGGGCCTGATGACGACGGTCCACGCGTACACCAACGACCAGCGCATCCTGGACTTCCCGCACTCCGACCTGCGCCGCGCCCGCGCCGCCGCGGAGAACATCATTCCGACCACGACGGGTGCCGCCAAGGCCACCGCCCTGGTCCTTCCGCAGCTCAAGGGCAAGCTGGACGGCATCGCCATGCGCGTCCCGGTCCCGACCGGTTCGGCCACCGACCTGGTCGTGGAGCTGCAGCGCGAGGTCACCAAGGACGAGGTCAACGCCGCCTTCAAGAAGGCCGCCGACGACGGCGACCTGAAGGGCATCCTCTACTACACCGAGGACGCGATCGTCTCCTCGGACATCGTCGGCGACCCGGCGTCGTGCACCTTCGACTCCTCGCTGACCATGGTCCAGGAGGGCAAGTCGGTCAAGATCCTCGGCTGGTACGACAACGAGTGGGGCTACTCCAACCGTCTCGTCGACCTCACCGTCTTCGTCGGCCACCAGCTCTAAAGCCTCCGGAACCGGCACCTCGATGTGAGCACAGGGCTCGGACAGCGCGATGATGCGCTGTACGAGCCCTGTCTCGTGTGCTTCACCGCGTACCAAGGAGTCAGTAGAAGATGAAGACCATCGACGAGCTTCTCGCCGAAGGCGTCGCCGGCAAGCGCGTATTCGTCCGCGCCGACCTCAACGTGCCGCTGGACGGCACCACCATCACCGACGACGGCCGCATCCGCGCCGTCGCGCCCACGGTCAAGGCGCTCGCCGACGCCGGCGCCCGTGTCGTCGTCGCCTCGCACCTGGGCCGCCCGAAGGGCGCCCCGGACCCGGCGTTCTCCCTCGCCCCTGCCGCCGCGCGCCTCGGTGAACTGCTCGGCGCCGACGTGGCGTTCGCGACCGACACGGTCGGCGAGTCCGCCCGGGCGACCGTCGCGGGCCTCGCCGACGGCCAGGTCGCCGTCATCGAGAACCTGCGCTTCAACGCCGGCGAGACCTCCAAGGACGACGCCGAGCGCGGCGCGTTCGCGGACCGGCTCGCCGCCCTCGCCGACGTCTACGTCGGTGACGGCTTCGGCGCCGTGCACCGCAAGCACGCCTCGGTCTTCGACCTCCCGGCCCGGCTGCCGCACGCCGCCGGCTACCTCATCGCCACCGAGGTCGGCGTCCTGAAGAAGCTGACCGCCGAGGTCAAGCGCCCGTACGTGGTCGTCCTGGGCGGCGCCAAGGTCTCCGACAAGCTCGCCGTCATCGACGAGCTGCTCGGCAAGGCCGACCGCCTCCTGATCGGCGGCGGCATGGCGTACACCTTCCTCTACGCCAAGGGCTACGAGGTCGGCATCTCCCTGCTCCAGAAGGACCAGGTGGAGGTCGTCAAGGAGTACATGAAGCGTGCCGAGGAGAACGGCGTCGAGCTGGTCCTCCCGGTCGACGTCCTCGTCTCCTCGGAGTTCCCGGACCTGAAGACCAAGGCCCCGGCCGACTTCGAGACCGTCGACGCCGACAAGATCCCGTCGACGAAGGAGGGCCTGGACATCGGCCCGAAGACGCGTGAGCTGTACGCGTCGAAGCTCGCCGACGCCGAGACGGTGTTCTGGAACGGCCCGCTGGGCGTCTTCGAGCACCCCGACTACGCCAACGGAACCAAGGCCATCGCGCAGGCCCTGCTCGACAGCCCCGGCTTCACCGTCGTCGGCGGCGGCGACAGTGCCGCCGCGGTCCGCATCCTGGGCTTCGACGAGAATGCCTTCGGCCACATTTCGACCGGCGGCGGCGCCTCCCTCGAGTACCTCGAGGGCAAGACGCTCCCCGGCCTCGCCGCACTGGAGGACTGAACACCTGTGAGCAGCACCCGCACCCCGCTGATGGCGGGCAACTGGAAGATGAACCTCAACCACCTCGAGGCCATCGCCCATGTCCAGAAGCTCGCCTTCGCGCTGACCGACAAGGACTACGACGCCGTCGAGGTCGCGGTCCTGCCGCCCTTCACGGACCTGCGGTCCGTCCAGACCCTGATCGACGGCGACAAGCTCAAGATCAAGTACGGCGCCCAGGACATCTCGGCGCACGACTCCGGCGCGTACACCGGCGAGATCTCGGGCGTCATGCTGTCCAAGCTGAAGTGCGCCTACGTCGCCGTGGGCCACTCCGAGCGCCGGCAGTACCACGCCGAGACGGACGAGATCTGCAACGCCAAGGTCAAGGCCGCCTACAAGCACGGGATCACCCCGATCCTCTGCGTCGGCGAGGGCCTGGACGTCCGCAAGGCCGGCCAGCAGGTCGAGTACACCCTGAAGCAGCTCGACGGCGGCCTGAAGGACCTCCCGGCCGAGCAGGCCGAGTCCATCGTGATCGCCTACGAGCCGGTGTGGGCCATCGGCACCGGCGAGGTCGCCACCCCCGAGGACGCGCAGGAGGTCTGCGGAGCGATCCGCGGCCGTCTCGCGGAGCTCTACTCGCAGGAGCTGGCCGACAAGGTCCGCATCCAGTACGGCGGCTCCGTCAAGGCCGGGAACGTGGCCGCGATCATGGCGCAGCCCGATGTCGACGGCGCCCTGGTCGGCGGCGCGGCGCTGGACTCCGAGGAGTTCGTCAAGATCGTCCGCTTCCGCGACCAGTGATGTGATCAGCGAGTAGGCGGTAGCGACGATCCGTCGTACCCTTGCGGGGGGGGGGGGGGGGCCGGCCCCCCCCCCCCCCCCCCCCAGGGAAACAAGGGAATTTGTGGCCGCCGGGGGGTTGTGGTTGGGGTAGGCCCGAAAAAAATAAAACGCCCGGGGGTGGTTGTGGTTGGGAATAAC